>JAEUIF010001063.1 GCA_016795185.1 Planctomycetia bacterium
AGTGCGCCGAACAGCAGGCACCAGATCAAGCGCACCTCCAGGCCCATCCAGGGCAGGATGACCCAGAGCAGGCCGCCGACGATGGCCGTGGACAGCAGGACGCCCAGGGTGGAGAGCACCATGATGGGCACCTTCCACCGCGCGATGTCGTTGAGGTTGATGTGCAGCGCCCCGGCGAACAGCAGGAAGCCCAGCATGCCGTGGAGCAGCACCTGGTCGAAATCGAGGCGCTCGACCAGCGCCTTGCCGCCGGCCTCGATGGATGGCACGAACTGCCCGAGCACGATGATGGGAATCGTGCAGACGAGCGTCAGCACCATCAGGCCGATGGTGGTGGGCAGCTTGAGCCAGCGGAAGTTCACATAACTGAGCGCCGCCGTCAGCGTGAGCAGGATCGCGATCAGATCGAAAATGCGCATCGCACCCTCCGGATGCCGAGAGTTTTCCGGGGCGATTGTACTCGCGCGGCGGGCGTGGGACGACCTCGGAATTGTGAATGGTCTTGCGGTTTGGCCCCGCATTCTCCTTCCCGGATTTCCGCCCGTCCGCTACAATCACCGCCAACTTGCAGCAGCCCGCAGGGAGAGCGGACATGGACTACCAACTGCCGCGCGTTCAGATCGTGCCTCAGGCCGATGACCAGGTCGCTTTCCAGGTGGACGGCAAAGACCGGTTGCGCTGGCACGCCGCCCCGCGCTATCCCCGCCCGTTTGTCTTCCCACTACTCGGGCCGTCGGGCCGCTCCGTGATTCGCCTGGGCCACCCGGCCGCGCCCGATCACGGCCATCATCGCGCCCTCTGGTGGGGACACCAGAACATCGGCGGCGTCAACTTCTGGGAAGAACGCGGCGGCTCGCAGCAGATTCGGCAGGAAGATTGGATTCACTACCAGGATGGTCCGCAGGAAGCGGGCATCGTCGTGAAGATTGGCTGGTTTGACCAGCACAAGACCAAGCTGTTGCAGCAAGAGTTGATCGCGGTCTACCGGCCGCTGGACAAGGGCGAAGGCTGGCTGGAACTGCAAACCACGTTTTCCTCGCCGCTGGAAACACTGCCGCTTGGCAAGACGAATTTTGGCTTCCTGGGCCTGCGCGTGGCGGCCAGCATGAGCGCCCATTACGGCGGCGGACGCCTGACCGCCGAGGGCGGCGCGACCGGCGAGCAGCACATCTTCGGTAAGCAGGCCAAGTGGATGGACTATAGCGGGCCGCTGGCGGATTCCTGGGAAGGCGTCACCTGGTGCGATCATCCCTCGAATCCGAGTTATCCAACATCCTGGCACGTCCGCGATGATGGCTGGATGTCGGCAGCCTTCTGTTTGCGTGAAGGCTACGAACTGCGGAAGGGCCAGACGCTGCGGTTGCGCTATGGGTTCCACGTCCACGCGCGGCCCGTCGTCGCCCAGGCGGCGGACAAGCAGCAAGCAGACTTCGCGGCGTCGCCGGCTTGGGAAGTCGTGAAAGCAGAACGGCCCTGGCGCGTGACCCTGCGTCGCGCCGCGAAATAACCATCGGACTCCGTCTTCAGGAAGGAAGCTTTTCATGGGCGATCCCACCCGTCCCGACGAAGGCATCACGACTCAGCCCGACTTGCCTGCGACCTCTCCCGAAGGCATCAACAAGCCCTCCGCCGAAGAAGGCATCACCACGAAGCCCTACCCGTCTGCCGACCGCAATGGCGACGATGCGGCGGCCCGGCTAATGGCCGATGGTTACCGCACCTCGCCCGATCACGAAAACACCGGCTGGCCGCCCGGCGTGCCGTATATCATCGGTAACGAGGCCTGCGAGCGCTTCAGCTTCTACGGCATGAATGCCATCCTGGCAGCGCACCTGGCCTCGCTCTACGTGCAGCAACCCGGCATGACCGAGAAGATGTCGCAGGACGCCGCCACTTCGGCCGTGCATCTTTTCAAGGCCGGCGTCTATGCCCTGCCCATGATCGGCGCGATTCTCGCCGAACGGTTGGCGGGCAAGTACCGCACAATCTTCTACCTGTCGCTGGTCTACTGCCTGGGGCATGCCGCCCTGTCGCTCGGTGAACGTTACCTGGAAGGCATGTTCCTGGGCCTGGCGCTGATCGCGATTGGTTCGGGCGGCATCAAGCCCTGCGTGTCGGCCAACGTCGGCGACCAGTTCGGCAAGGGCAACTGGTTCCGGGTGCGCACGGTTTACCAGATCTTTTATTTCAGCATCAACTTCGGCTCCTTCTTCTCGACTTTGCTGATTCCGTGGGTGCAGAACCGGGCTGGCGCTTTCCTGATTGAACGTTATCCGGGGCTGGCCGAATCGTTCACGCCCCATTCGCTGGGCACGAGCATCGCCTTCGGCATTCCGGGCGTGCTGATGTTCATCGCCACGATCATCTTCTGGATGGGCCGGCGGAAGTTCGTTCACGTGCCGCCGAAGCCGGGCGGGACCATCGGCCTGCTCGACGCTTGTAGCTCGACCTTGCTGTTCCTCGCCATCGGCCATCTGTTTATCAGCCCCAAGCTCATCACGCTGGCGGGACTGCCCGAAGCGGCCAAGTGGCCGATCCTGCTGGGCGTCTCGGCCGTGTTCCTGGCGGCGGGCCTGTACCTCTTTGCCCGCCGGCAGACGCTGCAACAGGACGACGGCTTCCTGGCGATCATGCTCTTCGCCTGGAAGAATCGCGGCCATACCAGCGCCAACGCCGCCAACAGCGACTCGTCGTGGCTCGAACGCAGCACCTTCTGGGGGCCGGCCGTGGACCGCTTCGGCCTGAAGGCCGCCGAAGGACCAGTGGCGGTGCTGAAGATCATTTCCGTGTTCTTCCTCATCAGCGTCTTCTGGGCGCTGTTCGACCAGCATAGCTCGTCGTGGATTTTCCAGGCGGGGCAGATGGACCTGCGCTTGTGGGGCGACCGCGAATCGTTCCTCGGCATTGGCAACATCCAACTGGACAAGAACCAGGTGCCAGCTTTGAACCCGCTGATGGTGATGGGCTTGATCCCGCTGATGAACTTTCTTTACCTGCGCAGCGATCGCCTGGGGGTCGCCACCACACCGCTGCGGCGCATCACCGCCGGCATGTTCTGCGCCGCCCTGTCCTTCGTGGTTGTGGCCCTGCTGCAAATCTGGATCGACCGCAATGAAAGCCAGGGCTTGCCGAAAGTCTGGTTCGCCTGGCAGATCATCCCGTATCTGGTGATTACGGTTGCGGAGGTCATGGTCTCGATCACCGGCTTGGAGTTCGCCTACACGCAGGCTCCGGCGCGGATGAAATCGACCATCATGGGCTTCTGGCTGCTGACCGTGGCCCTGGGCAACGTGCTGGTGGCCTTCCTGGCGGGCTTCGAGAACCTGGCGCGGGTCAACTTCTTCTGGACCTTCGCCGGCCTGTCGTTCGGCGCGGCCCTGCTGTTCAGCCTGCGGTCGTATTTCTACGTGCAGAAGGATTACACCCAGGAGTGAGCATGGGACAGCCGGAAAGGCATCCGCGCGGGCTGTATGTCCTGTTCGCCACCGAGATGTGGGAGCGCTTCAGCTTCTACTCGATGCTGGCGATGTTCACCCTCTACCTCCAGGACCCGGTCGAGGGCTTTAGCTGGACCAAGGCGCAGGCGACCTCGCTGTATTCCAACGACATGATGTTCGTCTACGCCAGCCCGCTGGTGGGCGGCCTGCTGGCCGACTGGAAACTCGGCTACCGGCGCGCGGTGATGCTGGGCGGCCTGTTCTTCATGGCAGGCCACCTGCTACTATCCTTCCGTTCGCTGGCGGCGGTTTACGCGGCGCTGACCTGCCTCGTCATCGGCAACGGCTTCTTCAAGCCCAACGTCTCGACGATGGTGGGCAATCTCTACCCTGAAGGCAGCCCGCTCAAGGACCGCGCGTACAACATCTTTTACATGGGCATCAACGTCGGCGCGCTGCTCGCGCCGCTGACGATGGCCTGGGTGCGCAGCGCCTTCGGCTTCCATCCGGCGTTCGCCGTGGCGGCCTTCGGCATGGTCATCTCGGTGGCGACGCTGTGGTGGTTTCGCGGTTTGGTCGAAGACCCCGAGCGCCAGCCGCGCTTCCTGGCCGACGCGGGCGCGCCGGCACGCCCGCCGAGCGCCATCGATGCCGTTCCGGAATCCAAACGCATCCTGGCGCTGCTGGCCATCTATGCCACGGTCATCGTCTTCTGGATGGTGTTCCACCAGAACGGTTCGACCCTGACCTACTGGGCCAACGACAACACGGACTGGGACGCGGTCGGCATCGGCCCGAAGGCGCGGGGCATCCTCTCGAATGCCATCAACGCCGCCTGGGTCATCATTCTGACCTTCCCACTCATCGGCCTGTGGAAATGGCTGGGCCAGTGGAACCTGGAACCGTCCACGCCGATGAAGATGGTCTACGGCATGCTGCTGACGGCCGCTTCGTTCGGCATCCTGTGGTATGCCGCGCGGTTCGGCGAAGGCAGCGTGACCGGCGAACTGGTCGGCGATAACCGCTATGCGTTTCGCGTCTCGTTCCTCTGGTTGATCGCCGCCTACGGCGTGGTGACGCTCGGCGAACTGATGCTGTCGCCGATGGGCCTTTCGCTGGTCTCCAAGGTCGCGCCGCAGCGATTTCGCGGGCTGATGATGGGCGGCTGGTTCGTGGCCACCGCCATCGGCAACAAGCTGACCATGATCGGCGTCTACTGGACGGAATGGCTGCACTCCACCTTTTTCGCCGTGATGGCCGGCGCGGCCCTGGCGGCGGGCATGGTACTACTCGTCTTCTTACGGCCGCTCAAGCAAGCGATGCCGGGCGTGTAGCGCCGGCTTAATTCACGGAAATGCCTATGACCCGCTACAAATCCTGGACCCTGACCGACACCGCCAGCGACGTCTGGCTCGATTCGTTCGCCGTCGCCAACGATGCCCTGCGCCTGGCCACGCCGCACGACTGGTCCATCCGCAAGCGGACGCTGCGCGGCGGCCTGCGCGACGGCGTCGATCTCATCGAGGTGCATAACGGGGCGCTGGCGTACTCGGTGCTGCCCACGCGCGGCATGGGCATCTGGCACGGCGAGTATCGCGGCAACTTCCTCGGCTGGCATTCGCCGGTGCGCGGGCCGGTGCATCCGCGCTTCGTCAACCTCACCGAACGCCAGGGCCTCGGCTGGCTGCGTGGCTTCGATGAACTGCTCTGCCGTTGCGGCCTGGCCTGCAATGGCCCACCCGGCGAGGACGCCTGGACGGATAAGCAAGGAGCGAGCCACAAGAGCCAGGTCACGCTGCATGGCCGGATCACCAATCTTCCCGCTCAACTCGTCGAGGTGCGCATTGGTCTCGATCCGCCCTACGAGATGAGCGTGATTGGCCGGGTCGAGGAGTGCGAACTCTTCGGCCCGCAACTGGTACTGACGACGACCATCACCACGGCGCCGGGCAGCAATCGCCTGGTCTTGCATGATGTGGTGGAGAACCGCTCAGCCGCGCCAGCAGAGATGCAGTTGCTCTATCACTGCAACGTCGGCCCGCCGTTCCTCGAAGCAGGCAGCCGGGTGGTCGCGCCCATTGCCGAGCTGGCTCCGATGACGGCCCGGGCCGCGGAAGGCATCGACACCTACGACACCTACCTCGGCCCGACGACGGGCTATGCCGAGCAGGTCTATGCCTACGACCTGCAAGCCGACGCCGCCGGCCGCACGCTGGCCTTGCTCTACAATCGGAACGCCGACAAGGGACTGGCCCTGCGCTGGAACCACAGCGAGTTGCCCTGCTTCATCGTCTGGAAGAACACGGCGGCGGTCGAGGACGGCTACGTCACTGGCCTGGAACCCTCGCTGAACTATCCCAACTTCAAATCGTTCGAGCGCCAGCAGGGCCGCGTGAAAATGCTGCCGCCCGGAGGCCGCTGGGAAGCAACCTGGGGCCTGGAGGTCTTCGACACCAAGGAAGGCGTGGGCCACGTGCTGACCGAGATCGCCACGCTGCAAGCTCACGCGCCGCGCAAGATCCACCGCACGCCGCAGGCGAAGTTTTCGCCGGCTTGATCACGGAGGTCACGATGGCCAAGAACGATCCGCCGCGCATCGCCGTGCTGGGGGCCGGTCCCATCGGTCTGGAAGCCGCTCTCTACGCGAAGACGCTCAAGCTGCCGGTGACGATCTACGAACGCGGCCGGATCGGCGAGCACTTGCACCGCTGGGGCCATGTGCGGCTGTTCAGCCCTTTCGGCATGAACAGCACCTCACTGGGCCGCGCCGCCATCAAGATCGATTTCCCGAAGCACGAATTTCCCGGCGAGGCGGATTGCATCACTGGCCGGGAACACATCACCGCGTACATCGATCCGCTGGCCCGCACCGATGTGCTGAAGGATTGCATCCGCACCGATGCCCGCATCACCGCCATCGGCCGACGCGGCTATCTCAAGGAAGACGGCATCGGCGACGCCAAGCGCGGCGCGCAGCCGTTCCGCATCCTGGTGCGCGACAACAACAAGGAAAAGCTGGAAGAAGCGGATGTGATTCTGGATTGCACCGGCACCTACAGTCAGCACCGCTGGCTGGGCGATGGCGGCATCCCGGCCGTCGGCGAGGGCAACTGCGAGAAAGAGATTGTCTACCACCTGGACGACATTCTCGGCGTGCGCCGTTCGTTCTATGCGGGCAAGACGGTGCTGATCGTCGGCGGCGGCTACTCGGCGGCGACCACGGCTTGCAACCTGGCGACGCTGGCGGAAGAGCAGACCGACACCTGGATTACCTGGCTGTGCCGCAGCGCCGGCAGCCAGCCCATCAAGCGGCTGCCTAACGACACGCTGAAGGAACGCGACCGACTCGCGATGCGGGCCAACATGCTGGCCACGCGCGGCGACGGCGGGGTGGAATACCATCCGCAATCGGTGATCGACGAACTGGAGTACGGCGGGCCGGACAAAGGTTTTGCCGTCACGGCGCGGGTCGCGGGCAAGCCGAAGACCTTTCAGGCGGACCGGCTAGTCGCCAACATCGGCTCGACGCCGGACACTTCGCTCTATCGTGAGCTGCAAATCCACGAATGCTACGCCTCACTCGGGCCGATGGCCCTGGCGGCGGCATTGCTCAAGCACGGCAGCGCGGACTGCCTGGCGATTCCGACGCAAGGACCGGCGGCACTCAAGAACCCCGAACCGAACTTTTACATTCTCGGGTCCAAGAGCTACGGGCGCAACTCGAATTTCCTGCTCCGCAACGGCTTCGAGCAGGTGCGTGAGGTGTTTTCGCTCATCATGGGCAAAGCCGATCTCGACCTGTACAAGAAAAAGTAGCCCGCCACTCCGTGGCGGAACGAGCGGCACAGCCGCGAGTGGCAGCGCCAGCGATTCGCCTGTTGTTGCAATCGCAAGAAGCCAGGGTGCCCGGTTCGATGAATATGGCTCATCGAACCGGGCACCCTGGCTTTTGTCGTGCGATGGACGGTACACCGCTGACAGGACACTCGCGGCTGCGCCGCTCGTGCCGCCGCGGAGCGGCGGGCTACTATTTGGGCAACGCCGTGCGCTGGTTGAGCAAGTATGCCAGCAGGTGATAGAAGTCGGGTTCCGGAATCTGGTCCACCAGGTTCGCTGGCATCGGCGACATTTGCGACACCAGCCGTTCCTCAATCGCTTTCTTTTCGACACGGACTTCCTTGCCCATCGCATCGGCGACGATTACTACTTCACCCTCCTCGCGCAGCACCAGACCCGTGACGATCTGGCCATTTTTCATGGCCAGCGTTGAAGCGCGAAACGCCTGATCGACATTGCGATTCGGATCGACCACGTCTTCGAGCAGGCGATCCAGGCCGCGCAGACCGACGCCGTCAAGTTGTGGGCCGACCTTGGCGCCCATGTTGGCAATTTGATGACAGGCTGCACAGTGCTTCTCGAAGATCTTCGCGCCCAGGGCCGCATCCGGCTTGGCGGCGGCGTAACCGCTGCGCCGCTTCTGCAATAGCTCCTGGAAGCGCTGATCGGCCGGCGGCAGTCCGACCGTGAGCTTGGCGATGCGTTCCTTGATGTTGGGCACCTTCGCCTGCTGCAAGCGAGTTTCCACGGCACGCTCTTGCAGCAAGCGGGCCGACGCCTTGCCGGCTGCGACGGCGTCGAGCAGTTGCTCTGCGCCCTGCGGCGTGCCGGCCAGGCCGGCGGCGATGACGGTCTGCAAGCGGGCTGGCGCGGTCGGTAGCGCTTTCACCAACTCGGCGCGGGATTCCGGCTGATTGACGCCGGCCAGCACCGTGGCAGCGTGCTCGCGCAGCGGAATGGCATCGGAGGCGTCGGTCACGACTCCCGCCAGCACGCCGATATGGGCCTTCGGATCGAGGGCGACGAGCGCCGTCATCGCCGCGCGACGCGGCGCTTCGGCGGCATCCTTGCGCTGGACGACGCCGACCACCGCGCCTTGGCTCTTTTGCAGCTTCAGCGCGCCGGTCAGGTCCAGGCCGAGTTGCAGCAGGTCGTTCTCCTTTGCGGCCAGCAGCTGATCGACGAGGTCGGTGGCCCAGCCCACGGCTTCATTGCTCAGGCCCGCACCGCGTTCCTGCGTGCCCTGCTGCACCGCCCGCAGCAGGTTGGCCTGTTGCCGGAGGTTCTTGGCGTCGAGGCCGCGCACCACAGTCAGCAGCCTGGGCTGGTCCGCGAGCGGCGCGTAACGGGCCGCGTGGCGGACGTAGCGAACCACGTCGGTCGGCGCTTCCTTGGCCCGTTGTAAATGGCGGATCAGGAAGGCCCCCGCTTCCGGCGTGTGAATGCCGGGCGAGACATCAGCCAGGGCGCGTCCGTCGGACTCGGACCAGGATTCGGGCAACTTTGCCCAGCTGTCCGCCGCGCGGAACTGATTGCGCAGGGCCATGCGTGCCGTGTGCAGCAGCAGCGTATCCGTTGCTGGGACGCGCGCACGCAGGTCGAGCAACGGCCGCACATTCTTCGGATCGGGATGCTGGCCGACGGCATCCGTGGCGGCACGTTGCACGAAGGCGTCGCTGTCCCGCAGGGAAGCGTGCACAGCCTCCCATTGTTTCGGCGTCCAGTCCTTGCGCTCGGACAGCACGCGCAGGGCATGGACGCGCACCAGGGCATCCGCGTCCCCGCAGCCAGCGTGCAGCAACTCTTCGCTCAATTCGCCGCGACGCTCCAGCACCCAGCGGGCGTGCAGCCGCTGGAAAGCAGTTGCGCCCTTCGCAGCGACTTCGTTCAACGCGGCGTGGACCTTGTCATACGCGGACAGCACCAGGCGATTGGCGGCGAAGGTGCGTACCGTCAGGTTCGGGTCGCCGAGCTTGGTCACCAGTTCCTGTTCGTTCAGCTTCGTGAAGTCCGGCGGCGATTGCAGCGGCGGCGAGTTCTCGCCCCGATAGCTGATGCGCCAGATGCGCCCGCGTTCGCGGTCGCGCCCCGGGTGGTCGAGTCGCACTTCATAATGGCCGATGATGCGGTTGTAGAAGTCGGCGACGTACAGACAGCCATCCGGACCGAGTTTGATGTCCACCGGCCGGAACCAGGGATCGGTGCTGCTCAGGAAGTCCGGTTGCAGGATGGCGCGATAAGTCGAGCCGTGGCGTTCGAGCTTGTCGTGATTGATGCGGTTGGTGACCACGTTGCCGATGAACAGCGTGTCGCGGTATTCCGGCGGGAACTGGGTGGCGGCGTAGTGCGTGATGCCGCAGATGGCGGTCGAACCGTGGTCGTGCGTCATCAGGTTCGGCGCGTAGCCCAGGCCATCGTGCGGCTTGCCAAAGCTGTCGTAATAACCGCCGCGCAAGAGCAGCGTCGCCGGCTTGGTATGGCAATCGGCCGAGTAAAGGTTGCCGAGCGGATCAAAGCACAGGCCGAAGGGGTTGACCTGGCCCCAGGTGAACTGTTCCACGCGGCTGCCGTCGGGCCGGATGCGGTAGGTATTGCCGGAGTGCATCTGGATGGTGGAACCGTCGGCCGCCTTCACGGTGGAGTTGTTGGCGAAGCCGTGCGTCACGTAAAGCCAGCCGTCAAAGCCCCAGTTTAGGCTGCTGGTCATGCCGTGCGTGTCCTTGAAGCCGTAGGTGCCATACGCGACTTCGCGCTGGTCCGCCCGGCCGGTTCCCTGCGTGTCCGTGAAGCGGAACAGGTTCGGAATGCTGAAGACCAGGGCGCTGGTGCCCCTCACCCTACCCTCTCCCGCCTGGGGAGAGGGTGCAGGAAGCGGCATCACCCCAATGGGGATGTTCAAACCGTCCGCGAACGTGGTGATCTTCGCCGCCCTTGCCTTGCCGTCGGCGAACTCGATGATCTTGACCGTGTCGCGCGGCTTGCGGTCGCCCGTCGCCGGATAGGGATACTCCAGGGTGTCCGTGACCCAGAGCCGGCCCCGGTCGTCGAAGTTAAGGTTCATCGGCTTGTGAATGTCGGGCTCGGCGGCCACCAGTTCCATCACGAAGCCCGGCGGCAGCTTGAAGTGCTTTTGCTCCTGCTCCGGAGTCAGTGGCTCGGTGGGCGCGACCAGCTTGGGGTCTTCTTTCTGGGCGGCCAGTTCGGCCAGCCCCAGGAGACATGCCAATCCGACCAGACCAAACGCGACGAGACGCATGGAGCAACTCCCGAATGGAGGGTGTGATTAACTGGGTAGCGCTCGCCTTGGGCTCGCGGCTAAACGCTAATGGGTGGAGGCGAGTTCGAGGCGATGCTTCGCCTCTGTTTCGACTTTGGCCCAGTCCAGGGTTTGCACGTGCTGGCGGCCGGCGAGCCAGTCGGCGAGTTGATCGCGATAGTGCTCGCTCGCCGGATGGCCCGATTGTCCCAGACAGTTGGTAATACGCAACTCGGCGGTCCCCAGGTCGGCGGCGATGCGACAATTCGCGCCGGCCGTCGCCTCGTAGGTGCCCATCGGGTTCGTCCACTGGTTGTTGATCGTGTGGCTAGCGCCGCCGATGGGCTGCGGTCCGGTATCGAACACCTCGGCCAACGGCGGCCGTTTGCCCAGCGGATGCCGCAGCGTCAGCGTGTGCAGGTCGCCCCAGCGCCATTGACGCATGTCGGATCCCAATCGGGTCGTCAGGTCGTCGATGGCCAGGCGCATGGCCGCCTGGACGCGCTCCGGACGCTTCGGCGGAGCGAACCAGCCGGCGGCATCGTCCTTGATGAGTTCAAACATCAGTCCGAAGACGTGGCGGGCCACCAGGTCGCGCGTCTCGCTGGAGACCCGTTCTTCGAGCACCACGGTTGACCAGTGGCGGCTGAAGGCGTCGAAGAGGGCGGCGGCCGCGCTATCAGCGCGCATGTCGCCGTCCCAACTTTTGAGCAGGGTCGCGGCCTTGCGCAGCGCCGGATCGCTGGCCGCTTCCAGATGTCGCACCAGCGCTTGAACCACGTCGCGGGCACGCTCGCTGACTGTGTCCATCTGGAACGCCGCGCTGTCGTCCAGGGTGAACTTCGCCTGGCCATCGAGCTTGTTGCGGATGCGGCGCTGGCGGGCGTCCGTGGTCCACATGCCTCCCAGGCCGGGGTCTTCGTTCGCGGGCAGCACGGGGTTGTTCGCGGTGCCGAGCCAGCCTTGCTTTGGGTTCACGCACCAGGGATTTTCCTCGTAAGCGAAGAAGCCCTGCCAGTGGTGCTTGGCTTCTTCGGCCGGGCGCAGGCCCCGGCCGGGCACCGCGCGGCGTGGCAGCTTGCCCACACACTGGTAGGCGATGTCGCGGCCATCGGCCCAGACAAAATTGAACGTCGGGCAAGCCCAACCTGACAGCGATTGGCGAAACGCCGCCGCTGATGCTGCACGATTCACGGCCAGCAGACAGCCAATCTCGTCGGAGAGTTCCGTGCCCACCCAGCGTAGCGCCACGGGCGGGCCTTGCTGCACGGCGGGCGTCAGCAGTGCATTGACGATGGGCCCGTGGTCGCTGAACCGCAACGGCACCAGTTGCACCGTCACGTCGCGATTCTTGCTCAGTTGCAGGCTCTCCGTGCGGCCCCAGGCGGAATGACGTTGGCCGTTCAGCGTGTAGCCGTCGGTATGGGCGGCTTCGGGCGGCAAGACGAACAGATCGCGCTGCGAGCAAATGTTGTTGGTGATGCCCCAGGCACCGTCCGTGTTGCGGCCGAAGATGATGCCGGGCACGCCGACATAGCTCATCCCTGTCACGTCGAAGCCCGCGCCGTGCAGGTGAGCTTCGTACCAGATGGTGGGTGCGCCGTAGGGCGTATGCGGATCGCTGGCCAGCAGGGGACTGCCCGTGGCGGACTTCGCGGGCGAGAGCAGCCAGTTGTTGCTGCCCGGCGGCGGACAGGCGGCCGAAAGCTGGTTGCCGGGCTGCGGCGGGCCGGCGGGCCGGGCGCGGTTCTCTCCCGGCGGAATAATGGTCTCGCCGTGGACCTCCGAGCGCAGAAACGCTTGATACAACGGGCCGTCGCCGAGCGAGCGCTTCATCAACTCCGGCCCGGTGATCTGGTAGAGCCGGCCGGTCAGTTGCCACCAGAAATTCTTCATCAGGGCCAGCGAATCCGCCGGAGTCCATTGATCGGGCGCATAGTCGAGTATGTCAAATTCGATGGGCAGCCGGTCGCGGCTGACTTCGATGACGGCATTGATGCCGTCGCTGAACGCGGCCA
>JAEUIF010001102.1 GCA_016795185.1 Planctomycetia bacterium
TCGGGCCGGACCGCGAGCAGACCATCCAGGCAAGCTGAACCCGACCGGGGCTGCTTCGTGCTTGTGTGGCCGGGGTCGCCAAAGGCCGACCCCGGCCGCACAAGCAGCATAACCCGCATGGCTCGCACGCCGAGTTCAGGACCCGAGCAGAGCGGGGCTGCCCGCCTGCTCCGGTGTTCATATCATGGCCGGATGCCGAATATCGACTCCTTCGGAGGCGTCGGTAATCGGGATGTCTCGCGGCCGCTCTCCCCACCCGCCGCCGGAACCGCGCCTGCCTACCCGAGGAGCCGATCGTGGTCCCTGCCGCCGACACGCCCAAGGACAAGCGCCTCAGTTCCGCCGCGTTCAAGGTCGTTCCCCAGGCCCGAGAGATGCGCGACCGCATCCGGGCCGTGGCCGCCGACGTGGCCCGCCCGCTCGACCGCGGCGCGGGTTTGACCAAGCCGCAACTGCAGCAGCTCGGCGAAGGCCTGCTCAAGCACCTCGGCGAGCCGGAGGAATACCTGGGCTTCGCGATGGTCTGCATCGCCAACGAGTTCTGGCGCGAGCAGGTCATGGCGGTGCCGTTCGAGCGCCGGCTCATGCTCCTGCCGCATTGCCTGAAGAATGCCGAAGGGTGCCCGGCGGACTACGACGAGTTCGGCCTGGACTGCCGCAAGTGCGGGGCTTGCTCCGTGGCCGACTTCAAGACCCGCGCCGAGGACCTGGGCTACAAGGTGCTGGTCAGCGAAGGCACGCCCATCGTGCTGAAGATCATTGTCAGCGGGCACGTCGATGCGATTGTCGGCGTCGCCTGTTTGAACGTGCTCGAAAAGGCCATCGACAAGATTCTGCTCGCGGGCATTCCCGCCGTCGCCGTGCCCTTGCTGTCGAGCAACTGCCGTTCGACCTCGGTGGATGAAGACTGGGTCATGGAACTGATCGACCTCAAGACCCCGCCGCCGGCCGTCAAGACCCGCAGCTACGTCCACCTGATGCGCGCCGCGAATCAGCTGTTCGAGGAGCCGGAACTATCGCGGCTGGCGCCGCGGGCGCGCAGTGCTAAACCGCAAGCGGGCGCGACGACGCCAGCGGTCGATCCGTTGGTTCAACACGAAACGATCGCTTACCAGTGGCTGGCGCAGGGTGGGAAGCGGTCGCGGCCGTTCATCACGCTGGCCGCCTACGACGCCCTCAAGGGCGCGCCGGGAACCACCTCGGCCGAAAGCCTTCAACTGCCCGACGGTGTCAAGCGGTCAGCGCTGGCCATCGAGGCGTTTCACAAGGCCTCGCTGGTTCACGACGACATCGAGGACGATGATGAGTACCGCTACGGCCAGCAGACGCTGCACCGGCAGTACGGCGTCGGGCCGGCGATCAACCTCGGCGACTACCTGATCGGCCTGGGCTATCGCCTGGTCGGCCGGGACCGCAAGGAACTCGGCGGCGACTGCGCGGCCGACATCCTCAACCGCATGGCCGAAGCCCACATCAAGCTCTCCGAAGGCCAGGGCGCGGAACTGCTCTGGCGCGACGCCCCGGACAAGACGCTGACTCCGCTCGACGCCCTGAAAATCTACGCGCTCAAGACCGCGCCGGCCTTCGAGGCGGCCCTGTACTCCGGCATCCGCCTGGCAGGCCCGGCCGATGACTACGAGAAGATGATCGCCGAGTTCAGCAAGACGCTGGGCGTGGCTTTTCAGATTCTCAACGACCTGAAGGACTGGGACGGCGATAGCGACAACAAGCTGCTCGCCGGGCAGGACGTGCTCGGCGCGCGGCCGACCCTGCTGCTGGCCCTGGCCCTCGAAGGGCTGAACGGCCCCGACCGCGCCGAACTGCTCGACCTGCTGCACCCGAAGGCCCTGGCCGCGCCGCCCGTCAGCCTGGAGCGCGTGCGCGGCCTGTTCGAGCGCGCCGGCGTCTTCGCCAAGGCCGACAAGCTCGTGGACAAGTATCGCGCCAAGGCCGAAGCCGTGGCCGACGAGACCGAGCCGACGGAATTGCGCGAGTTGCTTTATTTCCTGGTGGATACGGTGCTGGAGCGGCAGACGGCCCCGCCGGAACCCGACCTCCATCCGCTGCCTCTGCTCCAGATTGCCAAGCCATGAGCGAACCGGCCCCCCGACACGGGCTCGATCTGCCGACCCTCTACGGGCTGTTCCCCACGGCCGACGATCTTCCCGGCTACGAGCTGGTGCCCGGCGACGCGGTGCCGCCGCCCTACCACGGCCTGCTCGTCCACGATTACCACATGACCGTGACCATGGAAGCCTTCTACGGCGACCTGGTGGACGTGCGCGTACTCGACAAGCGCCGCACCCCGGACGACTACGCGCGCAAGATCTTGCTGTCGCTGCAACGTACCGGCAAGGTGGTGCAGTTCGGCATCGTGCGCATCCTGTTGCAGTATTGCAGCCCGGCGGTGCGGGAAGAAATCCTGGCCGAGCAGACGCCGCTGGGCCGCATCCTCATAAAACATGCCGTGCTGCGGCGCATCGAGCCGACCGCCTACTTGCGGATTGTGCCCAGTCCCGCCATGATGGCCTGGTTCGGCCTGGCGGAACCGACGCCGACCTACGGCCGCCTGGCCTACATCCATTGCGATCACCAGCCGGCGGTCGAATTGCTGGAGATCGCCGCGCCGGTGATGTGACCCATCCGCGGCGGCGACCCGCTCGCCCCGAACCTTCCAGGGAGGAACACCATGAGAGCCATTCCGTTCGCCGGCTTCGCGCTGTCCTTGCTCCTGACCGGCTGCTTCGAGGGCTCGAAGCCCGCGCCCGTGGCCCGCGCCGGCCGTACCGTTGAAGTGAAGACCGAGGTGCCGCCCAAGCCCGAAATCATCATCGAACCGCCGCCCGTGGTCGTTGACGACAAGGTGCCGATCCCCGAACCGCTGACGGTCAAGCCCGACCCCAAGCCCGACGGCCCCGAACCGCTGACGGTCAAGCCCGACCCGAAGCCGTCGCTCTACGAACGGCTGGGCAAGGAGCCAGCCATCGCCAAGGTCATCGACGACCTGGTGGAGATCGTGGTCGCGGATGAGAACATCAAGGAACGGCACCGCAAGCACTTCGCCGAAGGCGACGTGGCCGCGCTGAAGCGCAAGATGATCGACCAGATCGGCGAGGCGACCGGCGGCCCGCAGAAGTACACCGGCAAGAACATGAAAGACGCCCACAAGGGCATGGAGATCACCAACAAGGACTTCGACGCCCTGGCCGCCGACATCGTCAAGGCCCTCGACAAGAACAAAGTCGGCACCGCGGAGAAGGCGGAGATCATGAAGATGGTCGAGAGCATGCGCAAGGACGTGGTCGAGAAGGAAGACTGAACCTCGCGGCGCGGCAGGTAGCACACCCCAGTGCAATTGACTGATAGCTGATAGCTGTTCGCTGACAGCTATCAGCTAATCCACTTTTTGATACATCGATTGACATTCGGGCGCAGGCTCGCAGCGCCTGGCTCGCAAGTGAATTGGAGATCATTGTGTCGGATTCCCTCCCGCCTCCCCCGCCAGACGACGCTCCCATTCCGCCTCCCGCCGAGGGCACGCCGGAACCCGCCGCGCCGGCCGCCGGCCCCCCGCCGCCGCAGAAGCTGACCACCACGCACTGGCTGATCCTGGCGATGGCCTCCATCGGCTTCGCCTTCGACATCTACGAACTGCTGATGCTGCCGCTCATCCTGCGGCCGGCCCTGATGGACTTCGGCATCCCGCCGACGCTGCTGGTGCCTGGCAGTGCTCCCATCCCCAACCCGGAATTCGCCCGCTGGGTGGGCCTGATGTTCTACACGCCGGCCATCGTCGGCGGCATCTTCGGCCTGGTGGGCGGCTACCTGACAGACTACCTCGGCCGTCGCCGGGTGCTGACCTGGAGCATCATGCTCTATGCAGTCTCGGCCTTCCTCGCGGGCTTCTCGACCAATCCCTGGATGCTGCTGGTGCTGCGTACCACGACGTTCATCGGCGTTTGCGTCGAGTTCGTGGCGGCCGTCGCCTGGCTGGCGGAGTTGTTCCCCAATCCCGAGCAGCGCGAACACGTGCTGGGCTACACGCAGGCGTTCTCGTCGATTGGCGGTCTGCTGGTGGCCAGCGCGAACTCGCTGGCCATCTTCCTCGCAGTCAACGGCTCGCTGCCGGCCATCGCCCTGCCGGACGCCCTGGCCTCGCTGCTGGGCGGCCAGATCGAGGTGAAGTCGCAGGAATCCTTGCCCTGGCGCTACACGCTGATGTCCGGTCTGATCCCGGCCATCCCGCTGCTGGTGATCCGGCCCTTCCTGCCCGAAAGCCCGGCGTGGGCGAAGAAGAAGGCCGAGGGCACCCTGAAGCGGCCCAGCCTGCGGGCCATCTTCGCGCCAGAACTGCGGCGCACGACCATCATTACCATGTTGATGTTCGCGTGCAGCTACGGTGCCGCCTTCGGCGCTATCCAGCAGATGCCGCAGATCGCTCCCGGCCTGAAGGCCGACGTGGCCAACTACGCCGAGAAGATTCGTTCGGCCCAGGCCGCGCAGAACCCATCGCGGCCCATGTCCGAGCGCGAAGCCTCCAAGCTGGCCGAGCAGAAGCTGGCCAGCGATTACACCAAGGTCCAGGAGATCGGCGGCCTGATCGGCCGATTCCTGCTGGCGGCCCTGGCCGTGGTCATCGTCAGCCGGCGGAACCTGCTGCGGGTGTTCCAGCTGCCCGGCCTGATCTTCATGCCGTTGTTCTTCTGGTTCTTCCTGACGATCGAGAACACGAAGTACTTTGAGATTCCGCTGACCTGGCTGGGCATCGGCTCGCTGCCGATCACGAACGTCTCGCTG
Source organism: Planctomycetia bacterium (assembly GCA_016795185.1). Classification (GTDB taxonomy): domain Bacteria; phylum Planctomycetota; class Planctomycetia; order Gemmatales; family Gemmataceae; genus JAGVLI01. Next base: position 4,798 of record JAEUIF010001102.1, read on the forward strand.
GGCATGATGCTGGCGGGCCTGTTCACGGTGGCGCAGTTCAGCTTCTGGGGCAACTACCTGCCGCGCGTCTACCCGGTACACCTGCGCGGCACGGGCGAGAGCTTCGCGGCGAACATCGGCGGCCGATTGATCGGCACCTCGTTCGCGGCGGTGACGAGCACGCTGGCGGGCCTGGCCCTGGTGCCCGGCGAAACGCAGCCGGAGAAATTCGCCCACGCGGCGGCCATCGTGGCGGGGTTCGTCTACCTGGTGGGCATCATTCTGTGCTTCTTCCTGCCCGAACCGCAGGGCGAGCTGGATTGACCGGGGCCGGAGACGCACTGGTATGAGAGGATTTCGCGGACGGATGTAGCGCCGGACGCAGCTCGTTTCAGGGAGGGTTTCAGGAAACGAGCTGCGTCCTCTTTATCCTTCTCATGAGCGGCACGCCGTCCCGCTTCGCCGCCGCATCCGAGGTCGCAGGATCGCCGCCCACCGCGCGCCCTCCGCCGCCGAACGACCCAGCTCACCTGCCCGGGCCGCTCGGGAGGCGATGAACCTGGGAAAGCCTACATGCGGCCCGGGTCAGGTGCAGCGCCTGGTTCGGCGTCTGGGCCACCTGCGGTGGGCGGGCTCGCGTACCGGTCGAACTCCTGCCGGTAGTGCTCCGCCCCGAACTCCGGGAACTGCGACCGGACCCACTCGAAGTCTCGCCAGAACCACTCCTCCTCGAACCCTTGGAAGTCGTGGGCGGAGTACAGGGCGAGGTTGTGCAGCCAGTCGGCCACGGCCCCGGCGTAACGGACCCGCCGCCCCTCCCGCCGCCAGAACAGCGGGCTCCACGCCCGCCACGACCGCCAGCCCAGCCACTGCACCCCGCGGATGTCGAGCATCGCCCAGTACAGCAGACGGCGGTAGGCGATCTTCCGTTGCTCATCCACCGCCGGAAGCCCTCCGCCGCCGAACCACCGCGTTCAGCTGCCGGCCGCCAGGAGCGGCTTGCTCCCCGGTTAGGCAGGCCGGCGGCCGGTCAGCTGCAACGCCTCGTTCGGCTGCACCCCTAGCCTGAATTGCGCACCGTGTCCTTGAAAGAAGAACCTCCGGTTGTAAGTAAGTTGCAGCTGACGCAAACCTTACCACAACACGGAGGCTCAAGTTCATGACCGCAGACTGCTCACGTCAACTTACGCTCTGGAACCTC
>JAEUIF010001122.1 GCA_016795185.1 Planctomycetia bacterium
GCCGGGATCAGGAACAGCTGGCTAAAATCGACGTTGCCTTTCGCGTCCTTGTACATGCCGCCCAGGAACGGCCAGAGGAAGTTGGCGACGAACGGCCCCAGACCCAGGATGAGGAAGTTAAACAGGCCCTGGGCGCTCGACCGGGCATCCTTGGGGAAGAATTCATCCACGAAGATGTAGACCGTGGCGAAGAAGAAGGCATAGCAAACGCCGTGCAGCATGTTGACCGCGATGGCCACCGCCGGGAACGGCATCAGGGCAAACAGGGCGAAGCGCACCGTGTGGCCAAGGATGCCGATGGTCATGGTGTAGCGCCAGCCCAGGCTCTTCAGACAGTAGCCGAGCACGGCCATCGTCAGGATTTCCGCCACCTGGCCGATGCTCATCACGGGCATCACCCACTTGGACGGGATGCCGATGCTCTGCAAGTAGGTGTCGGTATAGATGAAGTAGCACATGTGGACGGCCGCGTCGATGAAGGTGACGATGAACAACACCAGCACGAACGGCACGCGCAGCAGCTTGACGGACTCCAGCCAGGCAAAGGTAGCGGCGCCTTCGGCGGCCGGCTTGGGCGGCGTGTGCGGCAACGCCAGGCTGTAACCGGCCAGCAACAACGACGCGATGCCGGCGACGATGAAGGTCACCCGGCTCGCTTCCGGTCCCGCCGTTTCCGGGAGCAGGAAGACCATCGGCCAGCTGGCGGCGATCCAGCCAATCGTGCCCCACAACCGCACCGGGCCGAATTCTTTCTGAGCGTCCTGCAAGTTGGCGAACGCAATCGAGTTCGCGATTGAAATGGTCGGCACGTAGAACAGGCAATGCACGAGCATCAGGCCGAAGAATTGCCAGAAATCGGTGGTCCAGGCCAGGCCGAGGATGGCCAGGCCGCCGACCAGATGGCTGAAGGCCATGAACTTCTCGGCGGCAAAGTTGCGGTCGGCGAACTGGGTGCTGAAGAACATCGCCGCCAGCGAAGCCAGCGCGAAGGCGTTCAGGATCCAGCCCTGTTCGGCCGGGGTGAAATTCAAGAAGGCCAGGTAACCGAAGATCTTCGGCAGCCAGGCGCCCCAGATGAAGAACTCCAGGAACATCATCACGGACAATTTGAAACGAATCGGGGACATGCCGCCTCCGGATACACTGCGCGTTCGTGGGACGTTGAGGACTGTAAAAGCGCCTGCCGTCCGCTGCAATGAAAAATAGGGAAAATACCCCCGCCGGGGCGGTCTCCCTGCCCTTTTACGGCTGGCCCCCGCCCGCTACCATGAGTAGCGCACGGACCACCCTCCCCAGCCTCGGCGGAGACTTGCATGCGCATCGATTTCTTCGGTCTGGCTTTCGAGACGCCGCGCGTGACCGTTCACCTCGGCTCCCCCTGGCGGGCCACCGCCCTGGAACACCGCATGTTCGACGCGGTGCGCCAGTTGCCCCGGACGCAGTTCGACGAAGGTGAGGATGAGTTGATCGTGCACCTGACTGATCCGAAGTCCGTTCGGTCGGCGGTGCAAGCGGCCGTGCGCGTGCTCAAGGGCTGGCAGGAAGAAGGCGATTCCTCGCGCGAGAAGCGCAGCTGGTGGTGGCTCGTCGAAGGCGATACTAATGCCGACGGCTACGACCATACGGGCGAACCGTTCACGCTCTGGGCGTTTCTACGCATCGCCATCGAACGCGGCAGCCTGGGCGAACCGGAGAAGGGCGAGGACATCGACCTGCACGGTTTCAGCTTGCGCATCTGGGGTGAGAACGGCGTGGGCGGGAACTGAGCACTCTGGGCGAGCGAAAAGACCTTCGGCAGCGGTGACCCTGACAAGCCTGAAGCGCAAGCGAGGGACAAAGTAACCTTCGCTTGCGCTTCAGGCTTGTACCAGTCTGTTCTGCCCGTTCGTACTGATAGCTGACGGCTGATTGCTGATAGCCATTACCGCAACTGAATCAGCGGTACGGTGTCCGGATCGGAAGGCACGACCGACCCAATCACGGCGGCTGCCGTGAAGCCGACGGCACGCAGTTCCGCTAGCGTGGTTGCCACCTGTTCGGCCTTCACGCCCGCGAGCAAGCCGCCCGAAGTCTGCGGGTCGAACAACGACGGCGGCGGGATGGCTTGGCCATGCACCCGGCAGCCCACCTTGGCGTTGTCGCGCTGCAAGCTGCTCAGGATGCCTGTCTGGGCCACTTCGCGGAAGCCGGCATAGAGCGGCACCCGTTCGGCCTGCACCTCGGCCGAGAGTTTGCTGGCGTCGAGCATTTCGAGCAGATGCCCAGCCAGGCCGAAGCCCGTGATGTCGGTGCAGGCGGTCACGCCCGCGCGGGCGAAAATTGCCGCCGCCGGCGCGTTGGCTTGCAACATCCCGGCGGTCAACGGCTCGAACCATTCGGCCCGACAGGCCCCACGCATCCAGGCTGCCAGCAGCGCGCCGCTGCCGACTGACTTGGTCAGGATCAGCTGGTCGCCCGGCTGTAGGTTGCCCTTTTGAAACAGCCTGCCTTCCTCGCCGTGGCCGGTGACGGCGAAGCCGAGGGCCAGTTCCGCCCCTTCCGTGGTATGGCCGCCGGTGAGTACCACGCCGAGTTCGCGGAAAGTCCGCAGTGCGCCGGAAAGCAACTCGAAGAGCATCGCTTCTTGCACCGGGCCGCGCGCGTAGGGCAAGGTGGCCATCGCCAGCGCGGTGAAGGGCCGGGCATTCATGGCGTGGATGTCGCTGACGGCGTGCAGTGCGGCCAGGCGGCCGAACAGGAACGGATCGTCCACGAACGACTTGAAGAAGTCGATGGTCTGGACTTCGACGAGGTTGCCGGGGTCCGCACTGAACGCCTCCGGCCGCACGCGATGCACGGCGGCATCCTCGCCGGCCCGGCAGCCCATCAGGATGCGCGGATCATCCGGCACGTCGAGGCGCTTCAACACGGCGGACAGTACGTCACCGGAGATTTTTGAGCCGCAACCGCCACAACGCATCTGCCAGTCTTCCGCGCCGGCTTCGAGTGGCACGGCCAGCGGCCCGACGGGTTTGAATTTGTCGATCCAGTTCCGGTCGATGCGGTCTTTCAGCCGTCGCGCCCAGCGGCTTTTGAGCACCAGCGGCCCGTAGCGAAACACGGCTTCGCCGTCGGCGGTGTTGAGCAACGACAGGTAGAGCGGTTGTGGACGAAAGGGCGTCAACGGGCGTTCGCGCAGATACGCAGCCACGTTGTCGAACAGCACGCGCCCTTGACGGACGGCGTAGACGCCCGTCTTCGGCAGATCGGGCCGACTGACGAAGGAGACGCAATCGCCAGTGCCGAAGACCGCGTCATCGGTTACGGATTGTAGCGTGTCGCGCACCTGCAAGAAGCCACTGGGGTTCAGGGACAGACCCGCCGCGCGCAGCACATCGGGCGGCGCGGCATGCGTGGCCCAGACGACGGCGTCGAAGGGCAGGCGGCTGCCGTCTTCCAGAACCAGGGAACCATCACTGCTATCGGTGACGCGCGTGCCGATGCGCGCCTCGATGCCTCGGGCTGTGAACTCTCGCTGGACGAGCGTAGCGGCGCGTTCGGGAAAATTGGGCAGCAGTCGGGCGTTGGATTGCAGCAGCGTCAGGCGCAGGCCCGTGTGCTTGGCCAGGCGGCGGTGCAGGGCCAGCGTCAGTTCGCAACCGCTCGCGCCGCCGCCAACCACCACGAGATGAAACGGACGCGGCTGGCGGCGCAGCTCATCGTCCAGGGCGGCGATGCGGTTCACGAACGGCCCCATCGGCCGCATGATGATGGAGTTCGGCGCGCCGAGCAGACTCGGCGGGCAAACGGCCAACGACCCCAGACCGAGCGAGAGCACGTCGTAGGACAGCGGTGGGCGGTCGGGAAAATGCACGCGCTGCGCGCGGGGCTCGATCTGGATGGCCCGAGCCGCCAAAAAGCGCACTTTCATCGAGGCGCACAAGCGGACGAGGTCGATGGTGACCTCATCCCAGGTGTAGTCGCCCGCCAGGTGTGCGGGCGTCATGGCCGAATACGGGATGACCGGATACTCGCTGACCAGCGTGACGGCGACACCGCCCAAGGGCTGCATGCCAAAGCGTTTGACGAAGCCGAGGTGGGCGTTGCCCGCTCCGAGCAGCAGGACGTTTTTTTCAATCGGTTGCACGACGCCGGATGATTGCATCCGTGCAGGATAGCATGCCAGGGCCGCATTGCACCAGCCGCCGGGATGTGAACCGCTCCGCTGTAAGTCGCCCGCGTTTCCCGTAAACTATCGGTTTGGTTCCCCGGCCCTACGCGGCTTTGCACCAGCGCAACGCTGGCGAAGCCGCGAGCGGCTCCTGACTCGGAGAAGATTGCGATGCCTGCCGGCGGTGTCCAGGAAGGCTATGTGCGGTTTCGCCAGTACCGGGTCTGGTACCGCAGCGTCGGGGCCACGGAAGCCGGCAAGCTGCCCGTATTGTGCCTGCACGGTGGGCCGGGAGCGACGCACGACTACCTCGAGCCGCTCGAAGCGCTGGCGAACCGGGGACGTCGCGTCATTTTCTACGACCAGCTGGGTGGCGGCAATTCGGACCAGCCGCATGACCCATCGCTCTGGAGCGTGTCCCTGTTCGTCGAGGAACTGGGCGCCGTGATCGCGGGGCTGGGCCTGAAGCAACTGCACCTGTTCGGCCAATCGTGGGGCGGCATGCTGGGCATGGAATTCGCGCTAACGCAGCCCGCCGGTCTGGCCAGCCTCACGGTGGCGAGTTCTCCGGCGAGCATGATTCAGTGGGTCGAGGAGTGCAACCGACTGCGGGCCGAACTGCCGCAAGAGGTGCAAGATACCCTGCTGCATCACGAGCGCGCCGGCAGCACGGATTCCTCCGCGTATCAGGAAGCGGTCATGGTCTTCAACCGCCGCTACCTGTGCCGGCTCGATCCCTGGCCCGAACCGCTGCTGCGCTCATTTCACAAGATGGCGAAGAATCCCGAAGTGTATCACACCATGAACGGGCCGAGCGAATTTCACATCACGGGCAAGTTCAAGGACTGGAACATCATCCCACGACTCGGCGAAATCCGCGTGCCGACCCTGGTCACGTCGGGCCGCTACGACGAGGCTACGCCGAAGGTAGCCGAAACGGTCCATCGCGGCATCCCCGGCTCCCGTTGGGTGCTGTTCGAGGACAGCTCGCACTCCGCGCACCTGGAGGAACCCGAGCGCTTCCTGAAAGTCGTCGCGGATTTTCTGGATGAGGTCGAACAGCAATAAATCGCTGGCGATTTAGAGCGGTTCGCCGAGGATGAAGCACCGGTCGCTATGGTCCGCACAGCGGACCCTACGAAATTGCCGTAGGGTCCGCTGTGCGGACCACGACCGCCGGTCGCAAAGTGCTTCAGCAGGGTTTTAGTAGGCGTTGCGGTGGAAGAGCCCGTGCCAGAGCGTCAGCCACATGATCTGGATGTCGAACCACGGGTTCCAGTGGGTGATGTAGTACAGGTCGTATTGCAGGCGCTTCCGCAATGAGGTGTTGCCGCGCCAGCCGTTGACCTGCGCCCAGCCGGTGATGCCGCACTTCACCGCATGGCGGGCCATGTAGTTCGGCACCGTGCGCGAAAACTTCTGAATGAACACCGGCCGTTCCGGGCGGGGGCCGACCAGGCTCATGTCGCCTTTCAGCACATTGATCAGCTGCGGCAGTTCGTCCAGGCTGGTCTGCCGCAGGAAGGTGCCCAGCCGGGTGCGCCGCGGGTCGTCCTTCACCGCCCAGACCGCGCCCGTCTGCTGCTCGGCGTCGCTGCGCATGCTGCGGAACTTCAGCATCTGGAAGGGCTGGCCGTTCAGGCTGCACCGTTCCTGGCGATAGAACACCGGGCCGGGGCTGGTCAGCTTGATGAGCGCCGCCAGGAACATCAGCAACGGCGACAGCACCAGCAGGCCGATCAGCGACAGCACGATGTCGACCGCGCGCTTGACTACGATGTTCAGGCCGAAGTGCGGGCTTTCGCGCAGGCCGAGGACGGGCAAGCCGTCGAGGTTGCTGTTGGTCAGCGACAACCCCGCCAGGTTTGGCACATCGACGATCAGCCGCACTTCCACCAGGCTGCGCGACAGGGTGTCGAAGACCTTGCGCGCCTCGTGATAGCGGCTCAACGGCAAGGCAATAAAGACGTGCTCGACCTGGTAGCGCTCGACGAGTTGCGGTAGGTCGACCGTGGTGCCGAGAATGTTCAGGTCGCTGCACCAGCGGTTGGCGTTATCCTCGACGAAGCCCAGGTTCTTGAAACCCATCCAGTTGGCGCTGCGCAGGGCGCGGGCGGTCTTGCGGGCGACGCGTCCGGTGCCGACGATGATCGAGCGCGTCTGGTTGTAGCCCTGCATACGCAGCCAGCGGATAGCTGCCCAGCTGAAGCGGCGTGAGATCAGGATGCTGGTCGCCGTCAGAACAGCGAACAGCAGCATCGTGGCGCGCGATTCGTAGGGGTCGTGCGTCAGGAACGTGGTAGCCATGACCAGCAGCGCCAGCAGCGCCGTCCCCTTGAAGACGGCGACGACTTCCTCGCGGAAGCGGCGCAAACGGTGAATGGCGTACTGCCCGGTGATCTCGAAGGCGACCACGCCCAGCAGCATCACCAGCGGCAAGTAGCGCCAGCAAAAGTACGGTTCGGGCGGGGTCTTGGTGATCGGCAGCCAGTCCAGCTCGAAGCGGACGAAATAGGCCAGGAGCCAGCAGCCCCCGGTGAGCAGCAAGTCCGAAAGCAGAAACCAGGCGCACAGGCCCTGACTGCGGCGTTTGAACATGACGGACCCCATCCTTGGGGTGAAGAGGCGGTACGTTGCCAGGGTTCTATCACGGGCGGCAGCCCGCTGTCAAGGCGGGGAAAGTGGGCAGCTTGCCGGCTCAACCGCGGATTCCTCTTTTCAACCGGCGGCGCGTCGGGTAAAAGCCCGCCGCCTCCGGACTCACCGTGGCCGTGGTTTGCCCGTCGCCCGGCGGCCGGGGCGGAGGCGCCGAGGAGCCAGGAACCGTCATGGATGCTTTTTTCCGCCGTTTCTTTCCGAGCGACGGCTGTAGCATGCGGGGCTATCACCAGGAATTGCAGGACCACTTGCCGGCCCACGGCGCGGTGCTCGACTTGGGCTGCGGCGACCACCGCCAGCTGGCTCGCTACCGCACCCCCGACCGACAGGTCTGGGGCACGGATTTCGACGAGCACCCGCGCTTGCAGCATGCAGAGTGGTTTCGCAAGCTCGAACCCGACGGTGTGATTCCCTTTCCGCCCGATTCGTTCGACCTGATCGCCTCGACCTGGGTGCTCGAACACATCGAGTCGCCGGCCGACTTCCTGCGCGAGACCTACCGAGTACTACGGCCCGGCGGCCGGCTGGTAGCGCTGACGGCCAACGGGCTGCACTACGTCACCGCCATTACACGCCTATTCCGCTTGCTGCCCCATGAACTGACGCAGCAGATCGTGTTGCGGCTCTATCGCCGTGCTCCACACGACACGCATCCGACCTACTTCCGCCTGAACACCGGGGCGCAGATTCGCCGGGCTGCCTGGACTTCCGGGATGCAGCTGGCCAACCTCCGTTACTACGCGAACCCCGATTACTTCTCCTTTAACCGGATGCTGCGCCGCAGCGCTATCGTGGCCGATTGGCTGCTCAGCCGGGTGCGCGACGACTTGGGGCGACTTTACCTGGTGGCCACGCTGGAAAAACCGAAGATTCATTGTCCCAGCAGCACGATTCGCCGCAAGGCGGCGGCGTGACTGCGAAACCTCATAACTGCTAAACCGCAAGCGGTCACGGCATGGCGGACGGGCGGGTGGGCCGTATAACAATCTTTGTCGAGATTGTGGCAGCGACGGCTTCCGAACCCGAAAGCGAACCATGCCGGACATCATCGAAAGCGATCTGGTCATCATCGGCGCCGGGCCGGGCGGGTATGCCGCGGCCTTTCACGCCGCCGACAAGGGCATGAAGGTGACGCTGCTCGACGCCCGCGAACGGCCGGGCGGCACCTGCCTGCACGTTGGCTGCATCCCCTCCAAGGCGCTGTTGCACATCGCCAAGCTCATTACCGATGTGCGCGACGCCAAGGAACACGGCCTGAACTTCGGCGCGCCGCAGTTCGACATCGCCGCGGTGCGCAACTACTGGGGCAAGGTCGTCGAGAGCCTGTCGAAGAACCTCGCGGGCATGTGCAAGCAGCGCAAAGTCGAACTGGTCAACGCCAAGGCCAGCTTCGAGGATTCGCGCACGCTGCGCCTGGCGGACGGCAGTCTGCGCCGCTTCCAGCACTGCATCATCGCGACGGGCTCCGTGCCCACCATGTTCCCGGCCTTCGACATCGGCAGCCCGCGCGTCATGGATTCGACGGGCGCTCTGCGGCTGGAAGAGTTGCCCGGCAAGCTCCTCGTGGTCGGCGGCGGGTACATCGGCCTGGAACTGGGCTACGTCTACGCGGCCCTGGGCAGCAAGGTGACGGTGGTCGAGTTGACGGGCGGCCTGCTGCCGGGCGTCGATCCCGACCTCGTGCGGCCGTTGGCTCATCGGCTCAAGGGATTGTTCGAGCAGATTTACCTGAAGACCAAGGTGGTCAAGATCGCCGACACGGGTAGCGGCGTGCGGGCCACGCTCGAAGGCGAGAAGGTCACGGACACCGAGCCGGTCTTCGACCGCGTGCTGGTGGCCGTCGGCCGCAAGCCGAACACGAAGGAACTCGGCCTGGACAAGACCAAGGTGCAGGTCGATCCCAAGGGCTTCATCCAAACGGACAACCAGCGGCGCACGGCGGACGAACGCATCTTCGCCATCGGCGACGCAGCCGGCGAACCGATGCTGGCCCACAAGGCGACTTACGAGGGCAAGCTGGCGGTGGAGGTCATCGCCGGTGAGCCGACGCAGTTCGACGCCCGCGCCATTCCCGCCGTGGTCTTCACCGATCCCGAAATCGCCTGGGCTGGCCTGACCGAGAGCGAGGCCGAAAAGCAGCAGAAGGAAGTCAAGGTCACGGTCTTTCCCTGGGGGGCTTCGGGCCGCGCCGCCACGCTGGGCCGCATGGAAGGCAGGACGAAAATCGTCTTCGAGCCGGAAACCGAACGGGTACTGGGCGTCGGCATCGTCGGCGCGGGCGCGGGCGAGATGATCGCCGAGGGCGTGCTGGCCGTCGAGATGGCCGCCACGGCCCGTGACCTGGCCCTGTCCATTCACCCGCACCCGACGCTCTCGGAAACCGTCATGGAAGCGGCGGAAGCCCTGCACGGCAACACCACCCACATGTTCAAGCCGAAACCCGCGAAGTAGGCCAGCAGCCGCCGTTTGTAGTTCCGCCTTCAGGCGGTGTGCGACTCGACCGCCTGAAGGCGGAACTACGAACCTGGTGCAGGTGCAGTCGACATCTTGCTCAAAGGGAGACTTGGGTGCCATGCCCACGGCTTTGCGTGGGCATGGGGACCGCACCTGCTTCTCATGCCCACGCAAAGCCGTGGGCATGGCACCCAGAGATCGCACACTAGAGGTCTTGGCATTCAATGACGGATCGCCTACGCATCTTGCTGATCGCCGAGGCATGCAATCCCACCTGGACCAGCGTCCCGTTGGTGGGCTACAACTTCGCTCGCGCGCTGGCGAGTCGATCTGACCTCGACATCACGCTGGTATCGCAAGTGCGCAACCGGCCCGCGCTGCTGGCCGATCCCATCGCCGCGCAGGTGAAGCTGCACTTCATCGACAACGAATGGCTGGCCGCGCCGCTCTACTCGCTCAGCAGCCTGATTCGCGGTGGGCAGGCGCTGTCGTGGACCATTGACACCGCAATGGCCTGGCCCAGTTACATGGTCTTTGAGGAAGCGGTCTTTCGCCGCTTCGGCGCGGCCCTGCAAGCGGGCCGGTTCGATCTGGTCCACCGCGTCACCCCGCTGACGCCCACGCAGGGCAGCCCACTCGCAAAGTTCGTGCAGACGCCCATGCTGGTCGGCCCACTCAACGGCGGCTTGCCCTGGCCGAGGGAATTTCCCGAACTCCGCCGGCAGGAACGCGAATGGCTGGTGCCGTTGCGCCAGGCATACACGAAGTTGCCCTACTACCGCTCCACTTACCGGCACCTGGCGGGCGCCATCGCCGGCAGCAAGCACACCGCTACGGAGATCCCGCCGTTCTTCCAGGGGCAGCGCTTCTACCTGCCCGAAAACGGCGTCGATCCCGAGCGCTTTCCGATCGCGAACTCCTGGCCCGAACCGGACGGCAAGTTTCGCTTCATCAGCGTCGGCCGACAGGTGCCTTACAAGGGCTTCGATCTGATTGTCGAGGCGATGGCCCGCTCGCCCGCGTTGCGTCAGTGTCGATTGACCCTGTACGGCGACGGTCCCCATAAACCGGCGCTTGAGGCCCTGGTCCAGCAGCATGGCTTGCACGACTGCGTGCAGCTGGCGGGCTGGGTGAATCAGAAGCAGCTGGGGCAGGAACTGGCGCGGTCGCAGGTGTTCGTCTTTCCGAGCTTGCGCGAGTTCGGCGGCGGGGTGGTGCTGGAGGCCCTCGCGAGTGGGCTGCCCAGCATCATCGTTGACTATGGCGGGCCGGCGGAGTTGGTGACCCCGGATTGCGGCATCCTCCTGCCAATGGAGCCACGCGAAGCCCTGATCGGCAAGCTGCGCGCCGCGATGGAAGCATTGTCCGCCGATCCGGCCCGGTGCCGCCAGCTGGGGGCCAATGCCTGTCAACGGGTGCGCGAGGAGTTCGTCTGGTCGGCCAAGGCGGCGCGAATCGTGGAATTTTACCGGCAAGTGCTGGCGAAGCCGCCAGCGAAGTCGTGAACATGGCCATCCCACTGCCCATTCTCGACGTGCCCGTTCCGGTGATGCCCCTGGCGCACCTGGATCACCTCTGGTTTCAGGTCGCTGGCACCGTCTGCAATCTCACTTGCCAGCATTGCTTCATCAGTTGCAGTCCGCACAACCACAGCTTCGAGTTCCTCGACCTGGAAACCATCCGCCGGCACCTCGACGAATCGGTGGCGCTCGGCGTGAAGGAATACTACTTCACCGGCGGCGAACCGTTCCTGAACCGCGACATGCCGGCCATCCTGGAACTGACGCTGCGCTACGGCCCGGCCACGGTGTTGACGAACGGGACCGTCTTCAAGGATGATTGGCTGGCACGGCTACGACAGGTGGATGCGGCCTCGCCTTACAGCCTGGAGTTTCGCGTCTCCATCGATGGCTTCACCGCCGAGGAGAACGACCCGGTGCGCGGCCCCGGCACCTTCGAGCGCGCGCTGAAGGGCGTCCGACAATTGCTGGCGCACGGCTTCTTGCCGATCGTGACGGTGGCGCAAACCCGCGACGACCAGGAAGCGAGTGAACTATTCGCCGGCTTCGTGCGGATGCTGAAGTCGCACGGCTACGAACGGCCGCGCGTCAAGATTCTGCCGACCTTGCGGCTCGGCGCGGAGGCCGACCGGCAGCGCGGGTATCGTGAGGCCGAGCGCGTCACCCCGGACATGATGGCAGGCTTCGACCCTGGTCTGTTCATCTGCAATCACAGCAGGGTGGTAACGGAGCGCGGCGTGTTCGTCTGCCCGATCCTGATCGAAGCGCCGGACGCCCGCCTCGGCGAGACGCTGCGGGAGTCGCTGGGCGAATATCCGCTGCGGCACCACGCTTGCTACACCTGCTGGCAATACGGCGCGATTTGCAGCAACGCCTCGGCGACCCAGCGGGATGCGTGACCAAAAGAGCCGCTTTCTGGGTCCGCCACTTCTCCGGGTGGCAGAGTGGCGGAGCTGGAACGGCGGACGAAACTGTAGGGTCCGCTGTGCGGACCACTGAACCTCCATTGGCGCAAGGGTTTGTGGTCCGCACAGCAGACCCTACGGAAGAACGGTTTGAACGGCTGGGTCCGCCACGCTTCCGCGTGGCGGAGTGGCGGACCCAAACATCCGTGCGTTGCTCGTCGGCAGAGTGAATCGCTATGGAGCAGTTCAACCGCATTGCTGTTTTAGGCGGCATCTACAACAATTACCTGGCGCTGGCCGCCGCGCTCGACGATGTGCAACGGCGCAGCGTCGAAGCCATTTTCTGCCTCGGCGACCTGGGCGCGTTCGGCCCGCATCCGGATCGTGTCTTTCCGCTGCTGCACGAGCACCACGTCCGTTGCATCCAGGGCAATTACGACAACTCCCTCGGCAACGGCCTGGATGATTGCCAGTGCGGCTACACCGATCCGCGCGACAATCACTTCGCCCGGATCAGCTACGCCTACACCTATCGCCACACCAGTCCCGCGAACCGCGCCTGGCTCAAGGAGTTGCCGGCACAACGACGCCTGCAACTCGGCAAGTATCGCGTCCTGCTGTGTCACGGCAGTCCGCGGCAGATGAACGAGTTCCTCTGGGAATCGACGACGCCGACGCACTTCCTCGAATATCTGGCCGACGAGCATCAGGCGGACGTGACCCTGACCACGCACACGGGCATCAAGTGGCATCGGACGTTGTCGCGCGACCGCCATTTCGTCAACGTCGGCGTGCTGGGCCGCCCGGAGAACGACGGCACGACCAATGTCTGGTACGCCGTGCTCGAAGCGCGGCCCGTCTTCCGGGTCGAGTTCGTGCCCGTGGTTTACGACCATCAGCGACTGGCGGCAGAGATGCGCGCGGAGCAGTTGCCCGAAGAGTTCGTGCAAACGGTGCTGACCGGCTGGTGGACGACCTGTCTGGAAATTCTGCCCGGCAAGGAGCGGCGGAACGGCAAGTATTGACTGGTTCAGGCGAGCGGCGGG
>JAEUIF010001224.1 GCA_016795185.1 Planctomycetia bacterium
GAGGCTCCAACGAACTAGCCCGCGGCGAAGCCGCGGGCTGGTTCGCGTTGTGTAGTCGCATTGCGGTCGAGCCACTCCAGCAATCCTATCTCGCCATCCTTATCACTACGCATTGATGCACTGACGCTTGGCCTTGATTACCGTCGTCCCGAACGCTAAGGAGCGGCACGGCAAAATTCCGATGACGCCGTGGCGATGCTGCTCCGCGCACACGCTACAGACCGCCCCGTTGGCGAGCGTCCGGAACCGCGCTCGACGTCCTTCTGCGTGGGGTAACCATGTCAGCAGTCCAGGAAAGCTGCACGAGTGGCGATGCGGCCGCGCGTCGTTACCGCGACGAGCGGATCGCCCACTGGAACCGGGTGGCGCGCGGCGGCGACCGGGGCAGGCTCGGCGGCCCGTATCGTCGTCGGCTGGCGGATGTTTATCGACTGCAAGTTCCGCCGGGCCGGCGCGTGCTGGAGATTGGCTGCGGCAGCGGCGACTTGCTGGCGGCGCTGGAGCCGTCGGTCGGTGTGGGGGTGGATTTTTCCGATGTCATGCTCGCCCGCGCGCGCCGCCGGCACCCGGGTTTGCGCTGGGTGCATGCCGACGCCCACGAACTGGACTTCGACGAGTCCTTCGATTTCATCATTCTGTCGGACCTGGTCAACGATCTGTGGGACGTGCAGGGGGTCTTCGAGCGCCTGGCGGCGCTGGCTCGCCCGCACACGCGCATCTTGCTCAATTCCTATAGCCGATTGTGGGCCCCGCCCCTGGCGGCGGCGCGGCACTGTGGCCTGGCCCGCCCGAACCTGCGGCAGAACTGGCTGACGCCGGAAGATACAGCCAACCTGCTGCACCTGGCCGGTTTTGAGGTGCTGCGCGCCTGGCAGGAAGTCCTGTTGCCGTTGCCCGTGCCGGCGCTCGGACCGCTGGCCAATCGGTTCCTGGTCAAGTTGCCCGGCTTTCGCAGCCTGGCACTGACGAACTTCACGGCGGCGCGCTTGCTGCCGCCCCCGCCGCCGGTCGAAGCGCCCCCGCTCGTCTCGGTCATCGTGCCCGCGCGTAACGAAGCCGGTAATGTCCCTGCCATCTTCGAGCGCGTCCCCGAGTTTCCCGGTGGCACCGAACTGATTTTCGTCGAAGGCCACTCGAGCGATAATACTCGTGCCGCCATTGAGCAGGCCCTGTCCGAGCATCCCGAGCGCAACGCCCGACTCTACATCCAGACCGGCAAGGGTAAGGGCGACGCCGTGCGTCTCGGTTTCGCCAACGCGACTGGCGACGTGCTGATGATTCTCGACGCCGATCTGACCGTGCCGCCGGAGGATTTGCCGCGCTTCCACGATGCGCTGGTCGCGGGTCGGGGCGAGTTTATCAACGGTGTGCGCCTGGTCTATCCGATGGAAGGTCAGGCCATGCGGCCCCTCAACTTCCTGGGCAACAAGTTCTTCAGCCTGGCCTTTTCCTGGCTGCTGGGCCAGCCGATCAAGGACACGCTCTGCGGCACCAAGGTGCTGCGCCGACGGGACTACGAGGTCATTGCCGCCAACCGGGGCTACTTCGGCGACTTCGATCCTTTCGGCGACTTCGACCTGCTGTTCGGCGCGGCCAAGCTCAACCTGCGCATCATTGACTTGCCGGTGCGCTACCGGGACCGCACCTACGGGACGACGAACATCCAGCGTTGGCGGCACGGCTGGCTGCTGTTGCGGATGGTGCTCAAGGCGGCGGGACGCATCAAGTTCGTTTGAACGGGAGTTTCCGATGCCGCAACTGGCAGCGCCACTACGCCGCTGGCTCGCTCATCCCCTGACGCGCGGGCTGGACATCGACGACCCTGCCACGACACAACTGCGCCGCGACATCATTCGCGAAAAGACGTTCTTGCGCCGCATCTACGACGAGTGGTACGCCGCCCTGGCCGCCTCGCTCCCCACCGGCGCGGGCGCGGTGCTCGAACTGGGCTCGGGCGCCGGCTTCCTGGACGAGTACATCTCCGGCCTCATCACCTCCGAGGTTTTTCCCTGTCCAGGGTGCGAACTGGTGCTCGATGCCAGTGACTTGCCATTCGACGCGGGCTCTCTGCGCGGCATCGTGATGACGGACGTGCTGCACCACCTGCCGCAGCCGCGCCGCTTCTTCGCCGAAGCGGCCCGCTGTGTGCGGCCCGG
>JAEUIF010001256.1 GCA_016795185.1 Planctomycetia bacterium
GGTCGCGATTGGAGAGACCGCCAGTTTCGCCGCGAGCCGGAGGCGAGCGCTGCGGACGCAGCGCTCGCCTCCGGCTCGCGGCTAAACGACAACGATGTCGCAGCACGGAGGCTGCCCATGTCAACGCGCGTCGCGCAGCGCTGGTCCGTCCCCTTGCTGCTCACCTGGTGCGCCTTCCTCTTCTTTTACGGTGTGAACGGCAGCGAACTCTATCGCACCGAAAGCTTGCGGGCGATTATCGGGGCGGAATGCTTGCGTGACGGGCACTGGCTCGTGCCGACGCTCTACGGCCAGCCCTTGTTGACCAAGCCGCCGGGCATGTACGTCGCCATTGCCGCGTGCAGCTGGCCGTTCGGCGAAGTCACTCAATGGTCGGCACGCTTGCCATCGGCCCTGGGAGCAACCGCCACGGTCTTTCTGTTCTACTGGTATTTCGGGCGAATCCTCGGACGTGCGGGCGGCCTGCTGGCGGCGATATGCTTGCCGATGTCGCTGTTCTGGCTGGACAAGGCACCGTCGGCCGAGATCGACATGCTGCAAGTGGCCTGGATCGCCGGGGCTGTCCTGTTCGGATTGCGGGCGGTAGAGGCCGCCGAGGATGCAGAGGGGACGCCCAGCTGGCCCTGGTTCCTGGCCGCGCTCGGCTGCGTGGCCGGCGGCTTCCTGACCAAGTGGACCGCTCCGCTGTTCTTTTATGCCACGCTGCTGCCCTTGCTGTACTGGCGCGGCCGGCTGCGGTTGTTGTGGGGCGTACCGCACCTGGCGGGCGTGGTGCTCGCCACTAGCCTCTGCCTGGGTTGGGCTGCCTGGGCCGCATCGCTCACCGGCTGGGAGGAGTTTCGCGACACGGTCTGGCGGGAAGCGGTGCAGCACCTGTCGCCGGTCCATCATCAGGCCACCGTCCGGCAACTCGGCGAGCATCATCACGACAAGCTCGACTACTGGGGGCATGCACTCGCTTTCCCCCCGAAAATCCTGGGTATGTCGTTGCCGTGGTCGTTCTTCGCCTTGCTCGCGTTGCGGCCGAGTTTCTACCGCTCGCTGTCGGGGAAGCGACAGTTCCTGTTGCAAGCGTTGCACTGCTGGACCTGGCCGAACCTGCTGATCTGGACTTTTCTGCCCGATCCGTCGCCGCGACATGCCGCCCCGCTTTTGCCTGGCATCACCGGCCTGGCCGCGCTCTGGCTAGTCTGCCGGTTTCAGACCGAACTGGTAGTCGCGCGGAAATGCTGGGCGGGCATGGCGTTCACATCGCTGCTGATCGCGTGGATCGTCGCGAAGGTTATTTTCGTCCAGGTCGTGATGCCGGCGCGCATGGCGGAGCGTGCCCCCTGCGCCAAGGGCGGTCAAATTGCCGCCCAGGTGCCTGGCGGGCAGCTGCTCTACCTGTGCCGCGTCAAGGATGAAGGCATCATGTTCTACTACGGCCGCCCGGTGCGACGGTTGGAGACGCCCGACCTGCTGCCCTCGCCTGGTGAACCGATGTACTGTATGCTGACCGGGGACGAGTGGCGAGACTGGACGCGACGGCGTCCCGCGGAATTGCTCCTCGAACTGCACGACCAGCAGGGCGATCCAATCGCGCTGGTGCGCGTGAGCGCGGATCGCTGACCATTGAGATGACACCATGAACCCTCCCGGCATTCCTGACGGCGTCAAGGTCATCAGCGTCGGCGAACTGACGCGCGGCGTCAAGAAGTTGCTGGAGGACGCCTTTCGCAACGTCTGGGTCTCCGGCGAAATTTCCAACCTCTCGAAGCCCGCTTCGGGCCACCTGTACTTCACCCTGAAGGACACCGAGGCCGCCCTGCGCGGGGTCATGTGGCGCGGCGTGGCGCTGCGGCTGCGCTTCGACCTCAAGGACGGCATGGCGGTCATCGTGCGCGGCCAGGTCAGCGTTTATCCGCCGCGCGGCGACTACCAGATCATCATCGAGGAGTTGCACCCCAAGGGCATCGGCGCGCAGGAACTCGCCCTGCGCCAGCTAAAAGAAAAGCTCTTTCGCCTGGGCTACTTCGATCCGGGGCGCAAGAAGCCGTTGCCACGCTTTCCGCGCCGGCTGGCGCTCGTCACCAGCCCCACGGGGGCGGCGGTGCGCGACATGCTCGAAATCCTGGGCAAGCGCTGGCCCGGCGCGGAAGTCTGGGTCTGCCCGGCGAAGATGCAGGGCGAGGGCGCTGCCTTCGAGATCGCGGGCGCGATTCGCCGGGCGAACCGCCTGCGCTTCGACGACGGTCAGCGCATTGACGTGCTGCTGGTCGGTCGCGGCGGCGGCAGCGTCGAAGACCTCTGGGCCTTTAACGAGGAGGTGGTCGCCCAGGCTATTTACGAATCGGCCATTCCGGTAGTCAGCGCGGTGGGTCACGAGACGGACGTCAGCGTCGCTGACATGGTCGCCGACTACCGCGCGCTGACGCCGAGCCAGGCCGCCGTCGCCGCCACACCCAACCGCATCGAACTGCTGGAAGGGCTGCACGCCTACGAGGACCGCCTGCGCGCCGGGTTACTACAGCTGCTCGACAACCGTCGCCGCGAGTTGAACGACCTGGCGGCCCGCCGTGCGTTCCGTCAACCGCTGGAGCGTGTGCGCGCCGCCGAGCAGCGTATGGACGAATGGGGCGAGCGCCTGCGTCGCGCGGCCGACAACCGCTTACGGTTTAGCAAGAAACGTCTCGAAGCCCTGGCCGGGAAACTGGAAGCCCTCAGCCCCTTGAACGTGCTCAGCCGGGGCTATAGCTTAACGAGGATAATCGCTGACCGAACCGTGGTACGCGACGCGCGACAGGTGCAGCCGGGAGACCGCCTGGTGACGATTCTGCAAAAGGGCCAGGTGGTGAGCCGGGTGGAGGAAGTCGCCGACGCGCCGGAGTGGTTCGCGGTTCAGCCAGGAAACCCCGGCGCAGGGAGGACGCCATCGTGACGAACCCACCTCCGCCGACTTTCGAGCAGGCCCTTGCCGAACTGGAACGCCTGGTCCACGAACTGGAAGACGGGCAGATTGGCCTGGAAGATTCACTGGCGCGCTATGAAAAAGGTGTTGGTCTGCTGAAGCACTGCTACCAGCAGCTGCAACAGGCCGAGCAGCGCATCCTGCTTCTCACCGGCGTGGACGATGAGGGTAAGCCGGCGGCACGGCCGTTCGACCACAGCGCGACGGTCGAGCAGG
>JAEUIF010001258.1 GCA_016795185.1 Planctomycetia bacterium
CGTCAGCCCGCTGTTCTCTCAAACAAACAGCGGGCTGACGCCCGCCGCTCGCCTGGACGCGCGGAAACTCGATGAACCCCAACGTCCTCGAACACTGGTTCTACCTGCCGCGCGGGTTGCACCTGCTGTTCCTGCTGCCGACGCTGACCGTGCTGTCGATTATCGCCGCGCGACGGCGGCGCAAGGCGTTGCTGCGCCTGGGTCGCCTGCCGGCGCTGCTGGCGCTGGCCGACCGCCGCCGGCAGTGGCGCGGGCTGCGTTCGTTCCTGCTGATGCTGGGGCTGAGCGTGCTGGCCATCGGCGTGGCGGGGCCGCAATGGGGCCGCGAGCCGGTGACGGCCACCGCGCCGGGCCGCGACCTCGTCGTGGTCCTCGATCTCAGCCGCAGCATGCTGGTCGAGGATGTGGTCCCGTGCCGACTCGAAAAAGCCCAGGCCGCGCTGCGCGACCTGATCGAGAACCTGAAACAGCGCGGCGGGCATCGCGTGGCGCTCGTCGCCTTCGCGGGCCGGGCCAAGATCGTCTGCCCGCTGACGCACGATTACGACCACTTCCTGGAGCGCGTCGGCGAACTCGGCGCAGCCCACCTGCCGCCCGACTTGCGGCCCAGCGGCGCGGAAGCGGTGTCGGGCACCCGCATCGGCGCGGGCCTGCTGCTGGCCGTCGAGGCCCACGACGTGCGTTTTCGCGGCACCGGCATCCAGGACATTCTGCTCCTCAGCGACGGCGACGACCCCGCTCCCGACCAGGAATGGGCCGAAGGGGCTGACGCCGCGCGCGAGGCCGGCGTGCCGATCTACACCGTCGGCGTTGGCGATCCGATGGCAGCCCATCCCGTGCCCGGCGGCGAGCAGGGGTTTTTGAAGCACCAGGGCAAGACGGTGCAGAGCAAGCTGCACGAAGCGCCGCTGGAAGAGATCGCCCGCCGCACACGCGGCACCTACACGGCGGCCCGCACCGGGCCGATCCGCCTGACCGACCTGTTTCGCGGCACCATCGAGGCGGGGCCGAAGCGCGAAGCCGTGGACGAGGCGCCGCCCGTCTATCGCCAGCGCTACGTCTGGTTCTTCGCCGCCGCCCTGCTGCTGCTGACGCTGGAAATGACTATCGGTGGACGCAATCCAGGCGTCAAGAAACCCACTACGCCCCCGGCATCCAAAGGCTGAAGCCATGCGTACTTGCCTGAAAGCCTGCCTGTGCCTGCCGCTGGCCCTGTTGCTCGGCGCGGCCCCCGACTTGACGCCCGAAGACTTCGTGCGCCAGGGCAACGCCGCCTTCGCGCGCCAGGAGTACGACGCGGCCTTGCAGCTGTACAGCCGGGCCGAGGAGAAGACCACCAACCCCGGCCAGGTGGCCTTCAACAAGGCGGCGGCGCTCTATCGGCTGGGCAAGTACCGCGACGCCCAGCTGCACTATCTGCGCTGTCTCGACGAGGCCGACTCCGCCCGCGAGCCGGCGGTCTGGTACAACCTCGGCAACTGCCTGCTGCAACTGGCCCAGGCGGGCACCGAACTCGGCATGTTTCGCGAAGCCATCGCCTGCTATCAGCGCTGCCTGGCCCACGAAGGCGCGGATGCCTCGCTGCGCGAGAACGCGCGGCACAATCTGGAACTAACCAAGCTGCTCTGGCTGCAAGCGCGCATGAACCGGCCCAACCAGCAGGAAAACCCACCGAACTCCGACCCGCCTCCGGACGAACCGCCGCCGCCCAAGACCGGGCCGGATCAGCCGAAGCAGGAACCGGGCAGCGATCCATCCTCCGCGCAGTCGCCCAACCCGCAGGAAAAGAAGGGCACGATTGACGACAAGCACGGGAAGCAGGTACCGATCGAAACGCCGAAAGCCGCGCCGGGTCAGGGCCGCATCGAACAGCCGCCCGACGACGCCAAGCTGAAACCGCTGTCGCCGCAGGACGCCCTGAAGAACCTGGAAGAGGCAGCCAAGTTGATCCGCCGCGAACGCGCCGAGTACATGCTCCGCGTGGCTCCATCGCCAGCCCGCAGCGTGCCGGATTGGTGAGCACTTTGTTCGTAGTTCCGTTGTCCGGGTTTGGCGAGAGGGGCGGGGGCGCCCCCGCGGTAAAAAAACCCCCACACAACAATTGCCCCCCCACACAACTCGCGGACAACAAAAAACT
>JAEUIF010001343.1 GCA_016795185.1 Planctomycetia bacterium
GGGGCTTGTCCCCGCCGTGTGGCACGGACGGCGGGCATAAAGCCCGCCGCTCGCTTTCTCGTTGGTTACGCAGCAGTCCATAGCATGATCCCTCCGCCGGAATGGCGTCCACCCAGCGCAAGTCCTTGTGCTGGACGCCGCTGAGCCCCTGCCCGCCCGGTCGGCGATTTCCTGGATTTCGCGGAACACTCCGAGTAAGCTGAGGTCTAAAGAGTAGTTGCCCGCGTTTGGCGCGGCGATCGATCCCGCCTTGATGAATCTCGGCATCATTCACCGACCCCCCGGCCCAGCTCAGCCTGCCACGCTGATGGCCAGTCCCACGTGACCGGAGGCTGATTAAACCATGATGTTACGTGCCGTCGTTTTCGTGGCTGCCGTCTGTGCCGTTCCCTTGACCGCCCGCGCCGCCGATTGGCCCATGTCGCACTATGACGCCCAGCGCAGTGCAGCCTCGCCCCAGGAGTTGCCCCTCGAACTGCACCTGCAATGGGTCCGACAGCTGCCGGCGCTGAATACCGCCTGGCCTGACCAGCCCAAGATGCAGTTCGACGCCGCCTACGACCCCATTATCGTCGGCAAGTTGCTGTACTTCGGCTCGTCGTGGACGGACAGCGTCACGGCGCTGGATACCGACTCCGGCCTCGAAAAATGGCGCTTCCAGGCCGACGGGCCGATCCGCTTCGCGCCGGCGGCCTGGCAGGGCAAGCTCTACGTCGCCTCCGACGACGGCTTCCTCTACTGCCTCGACGCCGCGAAAGGCACGGTCAACTGGAAGTTTCGCGGCGGCCCGGCGGATCGCCGCCTGCTCGGCAATGAACGACTGATCTCGGCCTGGCCCGCGCGCGGCGCTCCCGTGGTGGAAGGCGGCATCGTCTACTTCGCGGCCAGCATCTGGCCGTTCATGGGCATCTTTATTCACGCGCTCGAAGCCGAAACCGGCCGCGTGGTCTGGACCAACGACGGCGACGGCGCGATCTACATGAAGCAGCCGCACAACACCGACTCGTTCGCCAGCGTGGCCCCGCAGGGCGCGCTGACCGTGGCGGGCGATGCGCTGCTGATTCCCGGCGGCCGGTCCGTGCCGGCCGTTTACGACCGCAAGACTGGGAAGATGCTCCGCTATCAACTCGCGGAGAACGGCAAGCGCGGCGGCGGTTCGGAAGTCAGCGCCATGGGCAAGCTCTTCTTCAATGGCGGCGCTGCCTTTGAAGTCGCCACCGAAAAATGGCTCGGCGACTACGGCCGGCAAGTGGCGCTGACCCCAGACGTGGCCTACATCCACAACAAGGGCACCGTGCGCGCCTACGACCTGAAGACCGCCGGCACGCGCACCATGGAGACCAAGGACAAGAGCGGCAAGGTCCAGAAAACGACCAAGTGGGTCATGGACGAACTGACTGCCTTCAAGATGCCCGCCGTCGAGGTGCTCATCAAGGCGGGCTCACGCCTCTATGGCGGTGGGGATAAGAAGATTCTCGCCGTTGAGTTGCCGTTGCCCGACGAGAACGGCAAGGAGGCCGAAAAGCTGCCGGGCGTGACCTGGCATGAAGCCATCGAGGGCACCGTCGCTCGCCTGGCGGCGGCGGACGGCAAGCTGTTCGCCGTGACCTTGCAGGGCCGCATCTACTGCTTCGGCGGCAAGGAAGTCGCCCAGCCCACGATTCACGCTCCCAACACGCCGCCGGTCGCGGCGGAGGACGACTGGACGCGGCGGGCGGCCGTCATCCTGGAAAGCACCAAGGTCCGCGACGGCTGGGCCGTGGTCTGGGGCGTCGGCAAGGGGCGGCTCGTCGAGGAACTGATCCGCCAGAGCAACCTGCAACTCATCGTCATCGACCCGGATGAAGCCAAAGTGCGGGCGCTGCGCGACCGCCTGATCGCCGCCGGCCACTACGGCACGCGGGCCGCCGTCCATGTCGGCGAACCGGCGACGTTTCCGTTGCCCCTGTACCTGGCCAGCCTGATGGTGGCTGAAGACCTGGAAGTCTTCGGCGCGGAACTGCGGCCGGCGACGCTGAAAACGGTCTACGCCGCGCTGCGGCCCTACGG
The DNA here is from genome assembly GCA_016795185.1 of Planctomycetia bacterium. GTDB lineage: Bacteria > Planctomycetota > Planctomycetia > Gemmatales > Gemmataceae > JAGVLI01. The sequence goes on from JAEUIF010001343.1 coordinate 2,050, forward strand.
CGGCATCGCCTGGCTGCCGTTGCCGGATGCCCAGCAGCTGGGCTTCGAGAAACTGGTGGCCAGCGCGGAACTGGTAAACGCCAAAACTCAACCTGCTGCCGCGGGCGGTGCGTTCCTGCTGACCCGTGAAGGGGCGCTGCCCGGCTCAGCCAACTGGACGCACGAGCATGCCGACGCCGCCAATACGCGCGTCTCGCGCGATCAGCTGGTCAAGGCCCCGCTGGGCATCCTCTGGTTTGGCGGTCCGAGCAACGACGGCATCCTGCCGCGCCACGGCCACGGCCCGCAGCCGCAGGTCATCGACGGCCGGCTGTTCATCGAAGGCGTCGACATGATGCGCTGCATGGACATCTACACCGGCCGCATTCTCTGGGAAACCAAGCTGCCCGGCGTTGGCGCGCTGTACAACAATCTCGCGCACCAACCGGGCGCGAACGCCACCGGCACCAACTTCATTTCGACGCCGGACGGCGTCTACGTCGCCTACGGCAAGCACTGCCTCCGTCTCGATCCCGCCACCGGCAAGGAACTGGCGCGCTTCCCGATGCCCAGGGTCGGCGACATGAAGGAAACCTCGCTCTGGGGTTACCTCAACGTGACCGGCGATTACCTGATCGGCGGCGCGGACCCCTGGTACGACCCCCGTCAGTTCAAGCCCACGCTCGACCCCAAGCTGGGAGACGACGACAAGAAGGAGGAGAAAAAGCCCGAGGAGAAGAAGGCCCAGGAAAAACAGCCCGAAAGCCCATTCGGCAAGTTCCTGGCGACCATTTCCGGCGCGCTCAACGACAACATGATTTCCAGCCGGCACCTGGTCGTCATGGACCGCCACACCGGGAAGGTGCGCTGGAGTGCCGCCGCTCGCATCGCCTTCCGGCACAACGGCGTCTGCGTGGGCGGCGGACGCATCTATGCCGTCGATTGCTACTCCGGGGCCGAATTGCTGCGGATCAAGAAGCGCGGGGAAACGCCCGCCCACAAGCCGCGCCTGGTGGTCTTCGACCTCGAAACCGGCAAGGAACTCTGGACCACGGAGGAAGAAGTCTTCGGCACCTTCCTGAGTTATTCCGAGAAACACGACGTGGTCGTCGAATCGGGACGGGTGGCGCGGGACAGCCTGGCCGATGAGCCCAAGGGCATGCGCGCCTACCGGGGCGGCACGGGCGAAGTCCTGTGGACCCAGAAGTCCTACCTCGGGCCGGCGATGATCCACGGCGACACGATCCTGAAGGACACCAGCGCTTGCGACCTGCTGACCGGCAAGCCCAAGATGCGTCCGGACCCGCTCACCGGCGTGCCGACCGAATGGAAGTGGCAGCGCAACTACGGTTGCAATACCCCAGCAGCCTCGGAGCATCTGTTGACTTTCCGTTCCGGCGCGGCCGGCTACTTCGACCTGTGCCACGACGGCGGCACGGGTAACTGGGGCGGCTTCCGCTCCAGCTGCACCAATAACCTGATTGTGGCCGGCGGCATCCTGACCGCGCCGGACTACACGCGGACCTGCACTTGCTCGTACCAAAACCAGACCTCACTCGCGCTGGTCCACATGGCGGATGTGGAAATGTGGACTTCGTTCGGCTCATCGCCGGTGCGCGACTGGGTGCGGCACGTCGGCCTGAACTTCGGCGCGCCGGGCGACCGCCGCGCTCCGGACGGCACCCTCTGGCTGGAATACCCCAGCGTGGGCGGCGCTTCGCCGTTCATGCCCTTGCGCACCGCCGGCGCGAAGCTGGAGTACTTCCGCCGCCATTCGTCGCAGGTGCAGGGCGACTTGCCCTGGGTGGGCGCGTCCGGCATCAAGGGCCTGAGTTCGCTGGTAATCTCGCGCGGCGTCGATCCGGTGCTGCTGCACGCGGGGCACATTCTGGGCCAGGCGTTCTCGCCGGTGCCGCAGGGACCGGCCCTCTGGCCGACCGCGCTCGCACAAACCGGCCTCAGCGCCCTGCCGCCGCCGAAGGTCGAAAAAACGCCGGTCGAGCGGCTCTATACCGTCCGCCTGCATTTTGCCGAGCCGGATGGCCTGAAAGCGGGCCAGCGTCCGTTCAGCATTGCGATCCAGGGCCAGACCGTGCTGGCCGACTTCGACATCGCCCGCGAGGCCGGCGGACCGGGACGCTGCGTGGTCAAGGAATTCAAGGGCGTGAAAATAGCCAAGGAATTGACGCTGACCTTCACGCCGTCGCCGGGCGCTGAGGTGAAGGTGCCGTTGATCTGCGGCCTGGAATTGCTCGCCGAGGGTTGGTAAGTAAACTAAGCCGCAGTGGTTTCGCATCTTCAAAATGCGATGCCGCTGCGGCTTGCTTTCCATCAACTCCGCGAGAGCGCATCCTCATGGCCGAACACTTCGAGTACGCCATCATCGGCGGCGGCAAGGGCGGTAAGACGCTGGCCGGCGACCTGGCTTCCCACGGACACCAGACGGTCATGGTCGAGCGCGGCATGATCGGCGGCACCTGCATCAACGTTGGGTGCATTCCGACCAAGACCCTGGTGCGCGGCGCCAAGGCCGCCGACCTGGCCCGCCACGCCGCCGACTTCGGCATCCGCGCCGACTTCCACGGTGTGGACCCTATTGCGCTGCGCAATCACAAGCGGTCAGTCGTCGCCGGCATGGTGAAGATCAACCGCACGAAGTTCGAGCAGTCCGGCATGACGTTGCTCATCGGCAGCGCCCGCTTCACTGGGCCGCGCACCGTCGAGGTCAAGCTCGACAACGGCGAAGTGCGAACGCTGAGCGCCGAGCGCGTCTTCATCAACACCGGCACTCGGCCGTCCAGTCCGCCGCTGCCCGGCCTGGCGGAAGCTCAGCCGCTGACCAACGAATCGCTGCTCGAACTCGACCGCGTCCCCGAACACCTGCTGGTCCTGGGAGCGGGCTACATCGGCGTCGAGTTCGCGCAGATGTATCGCCGCTTTGGCAGCCGGGTGACGATGATCGACCGCGGCGCCCGCTTCCTGCCGCGCGAGGACGCGGACGTGGCCGAGCAGGTGCTGGCCATCCTGAAAGAAGAAGGGGTTGAAGTCCTGCAATCCGCGGAGCCCTTGCGCGTCGCGGGCCGCTCAGGCCAGAGCGTGCAGCTGGAAATCCGCACGCCGTCGGGCCAGCGCACCATCGAAGGTTCCGATCTGCTGGCGGCGATGGGTCGCAGTCCGAACACGGAAGAGTTGAACCTGTCCGCCGCTGGCGTGCAGACCGATAGCCGGGGGTTCGTGAAGGTCAACGAGCGATTGGAAACCAGCGCTGCGAACGTCTGGGCACTCGGCGACGTGAACGGCGGGCCACAGTTCACGCATATCTCGCTGGACGATTACCGCATCGTGAAAGCTAATCTCGCGGGCGGCCATCGTTCGACGCGCGACCGCCTGGTGCCCTACACGCTGTTCATCGACCCCGAACTGGGCCGCGTCGGCCTGACCGAGGAGCAGGCACGGGCGCAGGGCCGCCCGATCAAGGTCGCCCGACTGCCGGCCGCCGCCGTAGCTCGCGCTCGCACCATGAACGAGATGCGCGGTTTGCTCAAAGCCGTGGTGGATGCAAGCACTGATCGCATTCTCGGGGCCGCGATTCTGGCCCCGGAAGGCGGCGAGGTGATGTCCGTGATTCAAATCGCGATGCAGGCGGGCTTGCCCTACACCGCGCTGCGCGATTCCATCTACGCTCACCCGACCATGTCCGAGGGGCTGAACGACCTGTTCGCCCGCGTCGAATAGGGACGTGGCACGGCCTACCAAAACTGATAGCTGACAGCTAATCGCTGTCAGCTATCAGTTTAATTTCGCGCGTGGAAGCAAGCCGTTCAACCGTTGCCGAACAGGTTGCCCGACTGGCTGCCGATGCCGCCGCGCAACGGCGTGGTGCGAGGCCGCACCGGCTTCGGCGGGGCTTCCTCGACCACCTCTTCCTCGACGGGTTCCGGTTCCGCAGCCGGGGCCGGCAAGGCACCCTTCAGCGACAGGCCGATGCGCTTCTGCTCGCGGTCAATCGTCATGATCTTGACCTGCACATCCTGTCCGGCCTGCACGATGTCGGAGACGCGCCGCACGCGCTGCGGCGCGAGTTCGGAGATGTGAATCAGGCCCTCGATGCCCGGCTCCAGTTCCACGAACGCACCGAAATCCATCAGTTTCGAGACCTTGCCCGTGACCACGTTGCCGATGATGTACTTCGTCGTCACCTCGTCCCAGGGGCTGGCCTGTAGTTGCTTCAGGCCCAGGCTGAGCTTGCGCTTCTCGCGGTCGATCTTGAGCACCACGACCTTGAGCGTCTGGCCGGGCTGCACGAACGTACTGGCGTCGGCCACGCGCTGCCAGCTCATCTCGCTGACGTGCAGCAGGCCGTCCGCGCCGCCCAGGTCCACGAACGCGCCAAAATCCTTGACCGAGCGGACCACGCCCTCGCGCACCTGGCCTTCCGCCAGCTCCGCCCAGAGCTTCTCGCGATTCTCCTCGCGTTCCTTCTCCAGCAGCGCCCGCCGGCTGACCACCAGGTTGCGCTCCTGCGGGTTGACTTCGGAGACCTGGCAAAGCAGACGCTGGTTCAGATAGTCCTCGGGCTTCTCGACGCGATAGATGTCGATCTGGCTGATCGGCATGAAGCCGCGAATGCCGTTGACCTCGACCTCCAGGCCGCCCTTGTTGACCGCCGTCACGCGCGCTTCAACGGTCTGGCCCTCGGCGAC
>JAEUIF010001434.1 GCA_016795185.1 Planctomycetia bacterium
TAGGGCTACTTCACACTCTTCATCCCCACAAGCCAAGGGTAGCGCCATGCGACGCTCCATCCTCCTCTGCCTGGCTATCGGCTGGCTGACGGCTGCCGTGCCCAGCGCCTGGACCCAGCAGGATTCCGAGGAAGTCGAGAAGGCCCTCGAAGAAATCAAGAAGGTCGGCGGCAAGATCGAGCGCGACCTGAAGGAAAAGGGCAAGCCGGTCGTCGCCATCGATTTCACCGGCTCGATGGTCACCGACGCCACCCTGGTGCATCTCAAGGCGATTCCCACGCTGAAGAAGGTGGTGCTGCGCGAGACCAAGATCACCGATAACGGCATGAAGCACATCCAGGAACTGCCCAAGCTCCAGAGCCTCGACCTGCGCAAGACCAGGCTCACCGACGACGGCATGGAGTTTCTCAAGGACTTGATCGAGTTGCAGGAACTGGACGTCTCGCACACCGACATGAGCAACCTGGCTCCGCGTAATTTCAAGGGCATGGTGAAGATGCGGAACCTGAACCTGGCCAACACGCCCGTCAGCAATTCGAGCATCGACTACCTGAAGGACATGAAGCAGCTGAACACGCTGAACCTGCGCGACACGCGCATCGGCGATACGTCGCTCGACGTCATCAAGGACCTGTTCCGCATCCAGTACCTGGACCTGGGCAACACCCGCGTCGGCAAGGACGGCATTACCCAGCTGAAGGAACTCTACAAGCTGCACACGCTCGATCTGCGCGGCACCCAGGTGGACGATGCCACGCTGGAATACTTCAAGAAAGCGCTGAGCCTGCGCATCATCTACCTGAATGGCACCGCCATCACCGACAAGGGCCTGGAGCACCTCAAGGTGTTGCGGAACCTCGAAGAAGTTTACCTGAACGTGACCAAGGTCACGACGGCGGGCGCCAAGGAGTTTCAAAGGACGCTGCCGCGGACCAAGGTCGTTTACTGAGCGTCGATTCTAGTTTTGAAGTTCGTAGTTCCGCCTTCAGGCGGCGAGTCGCTCGACCGCCTGAAGGCGGAACTACGGACCATTGCCGAAGTGATTTTGATTGAACCTCAGGAGCAAACACATGTCCCCACTGTTTGCCGAGATCAACTGGACGTATTCCATCATCGGCACCGTCGTGCTGTCGATCGTCGCCACGGTGGTGCTGAACGTCGTCATGAAGAACCGCAAGTAGTGCGGCCGGAATCCTGGCGTGCTTGCCGGCCCGCGTTCGATGAACTGGTAGGGTCCGCTGTGCGGACCATTGGCCGTCGCCGAGTCCAATGGTTCAACGGTCCGCACAGCGGACCCTACAGGTTTGATCCTGCGATCTCGAACCGGCGCAAATAATTCCATTCGGTCAGCGCCGTCTGTAACGAAATAACGTCCTAGCTTATGGCGGGGTGCGCGCCTGCGGTGCGCGCCGCCGGCCGGCGTTACAGAGTTGTTACTTGTGAATCCACCCCCTGGTTCGTCATGATGTCGCGGACGAACGAACGGGCGGGGTGGCACACCGACCGCACGTGAGGCAACCCATGACGCAGCGAAACCACGCTTGGACCTGCACTTTGCTGCTGGCGGCCGTGCCCGCCGTCGCCGCCGAGGAACCGCTGCCGGCGCAGGCGCGTGCCGTGCTCAAAACCCACTGCGCCCGCTGTCATTCGACTGACGCCCCCGCCAAGGGCGGCTTCGACTACGTGCTGCGGCCCGACCTGCTGACGGCCCGCAACCGCGTGGTGCCCGGCAAGGCTGCCGAATCCGACCTGTACCAGCGCACCCGCGACGGCGACATGCCGCCGAAGCAGGCCAAGGTGCGGCCGACGGCCGAAGAACTGGCCATTCTCGAAAAATGGATCAATCAGGGGGCCGCTTCGTGGGAAGCATCGTCGCCGCGCAATTTCGTGACGGAAGCCGATACGCTGCGCGCGATGCGTCAGGACCTGGAAGCGCTGCCGGCCTTGCAGCGGCGCTACTATCGCTACTTCACGCTGGCGAACCTGAGCAACGCCGGCCGTCCCGAACCGGACTTGCAGGAAGCCCGGCTCGGCCTGGCCAAGCTGCTCAACAGCCTGTCCTGGCAGCCGCGCATCGCGCTGCCAGCGGCCATCGATGGCAGCGGCCTGGTGCTGCGCCTGGACCTGCGCGACCTGAAGTGGAACGAGCGTTTCTGGGACCGGCTGGTCTTCGAGTATCCGTACCGCACCGGGACGCAAAGCCGCGACGCCCTGCGGCTGACGGAGCTGGCGGGCACGGCGCAGCCCTGGCTGCGGGCGGACTGGTTCATCGCTACTGCTTCGCGCGCGCCGCTCTACTACGACCTGGCGCAGATCCCGACCACGGCGGGCATCCTCGAACGCGCCCTGAACGTCGATGCCGCCGCGAACATCAATGAACTCAGCGTGGCGCGGGCGGGCTTCAACGGTTCCGGCGTGTCGAAGAACAACCGCATGCTCGAACGCCACGACGCCGGCTACGGTGCCTACTGGAAGACTTATGACTTCGCCGAGAACGTCGATAAGCAAAACCTGTTCGACCGGCCGCTCGGCCCGCCCCCGGCCCGCAACTCGTTCGTCCACGACGGCGGGGAGATGATCTTCCACCTGCCCAACGGCCTGCTCGGCTACCTGCTGGCCGAGAGCGGCGGGCGGCGCATCGACCGCGCCCCGGTGGCCATCGTCAGCGACCCGAACCGTCCGGACAAGGTCGTCGAAGCCGGACTGTCGTGCTTCAGCTGTCATGCGGCGGGCATGATCCACAAGGCCGACCAGGTGCGGTCGCACGTGCTGAAGAACGCGGCGGCGTTCGCCAAGGAGGATGTGGACACGATCAAGACCATCTATCCGCCGGAAGCGAAGTTCAAGGAACTGCTCGACGAGGACAACAAGCGCTACCAGGAAGCGCTGAAGAAGCTGGGCCTGAAGCCGGACGCGCGCGACCCGATCAACGCGGTGACGCATTACTACGAAGGTGTGGTGGACCTCAACACCGCCGCCGCGGACGCCGGCCTGAAGACCGAGGAGTTTACCCAGCGGCTGGCGAAAGCGCCGACGCTCAACCGCCCGCTGGGGGCGCTGCGCACGAAGGGCGGCACCGTGCAGCGCCAGGCTTTCACCACGGCTTTCCCCGAACTGGTGAAGGAACTGCGGCTCGCCGACGAAACCGGCGGCACGACCGACGTGGTCAAGGGCACCGGGCACACGGGCACCATCCTGGCCATTGCCGTCTCGGCCGACGGCCAGCGCCTGCTGTCCGGCAGCGAGGACCGCACCCTGCGGCTCTGGGATATTAACGGAGAGAAAGAACTGAAGCGGTTCGAGGGCCACCGCGCCGCGGTTTCCGCCGTGGCGATTTCGCCCGACGGCAAGCGGGCGCTGTCCGGCAGCCACGATCGCACCATTCGGCTATGGGACCTGGAAACCGGCAAGGAACTGCGCGTCCTCACCGGGCACACGGACAAGGTGGCGGCGGTCGCTTTTTCGCCTAACGGCAAGTGGGCGCTGTCGAGCGGGCACGACCGGACTGTCCGCTACTGGAAGCTCGAAACCGGCGAGGAAGCGCGCCTGTTCTCCGGCCATACGGACATCGTCAGCGCGCTGGCCTTCTCCGCCGACGGCAAGCACGTCGTCACCGGCAGTCACGACCGCAGCGTCCGCGTCTGGGACGTGGCCACCGGCGAGATGCTCCGGCAACTCCTGGGCGCGGCCGGCGAAGTGTTCAGCGTGGCCTTTTCGCCCGACGGCAAGCTCGTCGCGGCCGGCGGCAACGACAAGCACGTCCGCCTCTGGGGCGCGGACAGCGGTCAGGAAATCAGTCGCATGGAAGGCCATGCGAACGCGGTCATCCGTGTGGCGTTCTCGGCGGACGGCCGGTCGATCTGGTCGGGCAGCAGCCAGTACCAGACCGGCGACAAGACCGTCCGCGTCTGGAACACCGCCACCGGCCGCGAAGTGCGCAGCTACGGCGGCGAGCATCAGGGGCGCATCAGCGTCCTGGCCTTCGCGCCCGACGGCAGCCTGGCCGTCAGCGACGGCATCGAGCCCGTCTTGCGGACCTGGAAGCTCGACAAGTAAGCCATCGGCCCGAGAAAGACCGTCCCACAGCGGCGGCCTGGCGGATTACCGATGGCTCTGGCGCAATCACGCCGGACCCGAATCATCGGTGGTCTGCAAGGCCGCCGTGCGCTTGGTGGATGTGATTCATCGGTTCGCGACGCTTCGCAGAAGCGTGGAGCGATTCGACGCTTCTGCGAAGCGTCGCGAACCGCGATGTGATTTTTCGGTCTTTCCAAAGGAGTGAGGAAATGAAGCAGTACCTCTGGCTCGCCTTGGGGCTCGCGGTAGTCGCGACTCCCATCGGCATCGCGGTGTCCGCCGACAAGAACGGCGCGCCGGCCGCCGCCGCACCCGCCGCGCCGAAGATCGCCGGCAGCAAGATTGCGCACGTCACGGTCTATCCGAACAGCGCCCTGGTGACCCGTGAAGTAGACGTGCCGGCGGGCACCGGCACCATCGAACTCGTCGTCAACCCGCTGCCGCCGCAGACTCTCGACAACACGCTGTATTCCGAGGGCAGCGACGGCTTGCAAGTGCTCAGCACCCGCTACCGGCAGCGGCCGATCCGCGAGGACACCCGCGAGGAAGTCCGCAAGCTGGAGGATGAGCTGCGCAAGCTGCATTTGAACGGGCAGCGCATTCAGGCGGACATCCAGGCCGCCACGCAGAACATGCAGATGATCGCCAAGCTGGAAGACTTCACCGCCACGGGTGCCAAGACGGGCGACAAGTCGGCGCTGAACAGCGAATCGGCCATCGCGCTGGCCAAGTACGTCATGGACTCCCGCGCCGCCAAGGCCAAGGAAGTCGTCGGCATGCAGCAGCAGTTGCAGGACAACAAGGAACAGATGGACTACGCGCAGCGCCAGCTGCGCGACCTGACCGCCGGCAGCAGCAAGGTCGAGCGCGACGCCGTCATCGTCGTCGAGAAGGTCAACGCCGCCCCCGGCAAGGTGAAGCTGAACTACCTGGTTTCGGCCGCGTCGTGGAAGCCGCAGTACAAGTTCCGCGCCGGCAAGGACGAGAAAGAGAACGTCCGGCTGGAGTACCTGGCCGCCGTCGTGCAGCACACGGGTGAGGACTGGAGCGGTGTGGGCCTGACGCTGTCCACCGCCCAGCCGATGCTGAACGCCGCCCCGCCCGACCTGCGCGTGCTGGAAGTCGCCGTGATTCCGCGCGGCGCGCCGAACGATCCGATGCTCGCCGCCGGCAAGGCGAGCCAGGGCCAGAGCATGCAACTGGAGCAGCAGGCCCGGTCGCAGCGCGGCATGGTCGCCGAGAATTATCAGAAGAAGGATGTGGGCAACGCCGTCAAGCTGCTTAACGAGGCCGCCGCCCTCGACGCCACCCGCGAACTGCTCTGGACCTCGCGCGACGAGTTGGTCCTGAACAACTTCAAGAACCCCAACCGCCGCTCCGGCTCGGACGAGGGCCCGAGCGTGACCTGCCACCTGCCGACGCGACTGAGCGTGCCGTCGCGGCACGACGAGCAGATCATCGAGGTCGCCAAGATCGACCTGGCCCCCGAGTACTTCTACAAGGCGGTGCCGGTGCTGACGAACCACGTCTACCGCCAGGCGAACCTGAGCAACAAGAGCAAGTACGTGCTGCTGCCGGGTGAAGCGACCATGTACCAGGGCACGGACTTCGTCGGCCGGATGAACCTGCCGCTGGTGGCCATCGGCGAGCAGTTCACCGTCGGCTTCGGCGTCGACCCGCAGATGCAGGTCGTCCGCCAGATGATCGACAAGACCCGCACCACCCAGGGCGGCAACCAGGTGCTCAAGTTCGAGTACCGCATCACGGTCAACAGCTACAAGCCGGAAGCGGTGAAGCTGGAACTCTGGGACCGCCTGCCGCACGCCGAGGTCGAATCGGTGGGCATCGTGCTGAACAAGGTCGCGCCCGACCTGAGCAAGGATTCGCTGTACGTCCGCGAGAACCGGCCGAACAACCTGCTCCGCTGGGACCTGGAGATCAAGCCCGACATGAACGGTGAGAAGGCATACGCCGTCAACTACGATTTCCAGATGGCCCTGGATAAGCAGATGTCGATCGGCGGTTTGCAGACCCGCTGAATTGAATACGAAACGGCCGGACAACGCGCGTAGGGTCCGCTGTGCGGACCATTGAATTGCTGCTTGATGCGGGGGTAATGGTCCGCACAGCGGACCCTACGCAAGTTCCGATCCGCGGCCTGATCGCAGGTGCCATGCCCACGGCTTGGCGTGGGCA
>JAEUIF010001441.1 GCA_016795185.1 Planctomycetia bacterium
CCCACGGCTTGCGCCGTGGGCTACAGCGCTAACGCCCCTCCGGGGCTCAGACCCATCGTGGTTTGCTCTAACCCACCCGCGATTTGCCCTGAAGAAACGCTGCGAATACTCGGCTACTTTCGCACCGCCGCTTCGAGTTCATCGCTGAATCGGACGGGATACGGTTCGCCCCGCTCCAGTTGCAGCAGGCGCGGCGGCAAGCGCTGCAACTGCGCCTGGCAATGCGTGCGAATCGCTTCCAGGCTCGGCAGAGGTTGCACCAACTGGCCGCCGCGCAGGACCGGCGTCAGCAACGGTTCTCCGGCCGCGTTGTCGGTGGCGCGGGCCACCAGGTCGCCGCTGATGTAGCCGGTTGCGTCGCTGCTGCGGTAGATTTGCTTCGCGAATGGATAGGTCGTCTTGTCCTTCGACAGCTTGCACCGGCCGACCACGCCCGCATCCGTTTCCTGCTCCACCAGCTTGTAGACCGTGCTCAGCGTCGGTTCGTCGCGGCTCGTGACCAGCTCGGTGCCGACCCCGAAGGTATCAATCGGCGCGCCGGCCTTCAGCAGGTCGCGAATTTTCGTTTCGTTCAGGTCGCCACTGGCCACGATTTTCACATCCTGCTTGCCAGCGTCGTCGAGGATGCGGCGGACTTCCGTGCTCAACGCGCCCAGGTCGCCGCTGTCGAGGCGCACCGCCTGGAAGTCCACACCTGCTGCGATGGCGTTGCGCGCGCCCTGCGGCGTGTCGTAGGTGTCGATCAACAACGTGGCGACATTGGGAAACAACTCGCCGAAATGGCGGAACGCCTGCACCTCGTCGCCCCAGGCCATGATCCAGGCGTGCGCCTGGGTGCCCAGCGTCGGGATGTTCAGCAGCCGGCCCGCTTCCACGTTGCTCGTGCCGGCACAGCCCGCGAGGTAAGCGGCCCGCGCGGCCAGCAACCCCGCTTGCGGCCCGTGGGCGCGGCGCGAGCCGAAGTCGATTACCGGACGGCCCTGCGCCGCCGTCACCACACGAGCCGCCTTCGAGGCCACCAGCGTTTGCATGGTCAGCGTGGCGATCAGGTAGGTTTCCACGATCTGACCGATCATCAACGGGCCGGTGATCCGCAGCAAGGGCTCGTTGCCGAAAACCACGGTGCCTTCGGGCACGGCCCAGACGTCGCCATCGAACCGTAGCGACGCCAGCCGGTCGAACCAGTCGCCCGGAATTTTCGCGAAGGCGGGATGCCGGCGCAGGTAGTCGATCTGCTCCCGGGAGAAGCTCAGCTGCCGCAGGTAATGCACCGCCTGTTCCAGTCCGCCCGCAATCAGGAGGTTGCGGCACGCGGGCACCCGGCGCATGAACAGCTCGAAGGTGACGCGCTGCTCGGCCAGGCCGTGGACGTAATAGCCCGCCGCCATCGTCAGTTCGTAGAGATCAGTCAGCAAGCCGAGGTGGCGGTCGTCGGGAAACAGGGACTGGCTCATGGGGTGATTCCGAGTTGTTGCGACACTTCGTCGTTTCTAGGTCCGCCACGGTTCCGGGTGGCGACATGGCGGAGCCAGAAGTTTGAAGTTCCTCGCGGCGGTGGAGCACGACGCGGGCCGACGCTTGTACGTCGGGCTTTGCAGCCCGACCGCAGTACCGGCGAGGTGCGGATCGCAGGGTGTTTGCGAAAACGGTCAGCCGCCGGCGCTGCGGTCGGGCTGGAAAGCCCGACGTACAAGCCGGCTGGGTCCGCCACCGTTCCGAGTGGCGGAGTGGCGGACCCAGAAGCCTCTCGCGTCACTTCGTTTCCGGCAGCACCTTGATCTTGATGTTGCGGAAGGACAGCTTCGCGCCGTGGTCTTGAAGCGCGATATGGCCCGTGGCCTGGGTGGCGAAGGGCTTGGTGGTCTTCCACTTGCTGCTGGCCAGGCGCTGGTTCCAATCCTCGCTGCCGATGTCGCAATCGACAACCTTGACGCCGTTGACCCACTGCTCCAGGTGCTTGCCGTTGGCGACGATCTTGAAATTGTTCCACTGGTCGGCCGGCTTGAAGGGGTTGGCCTTCGGTTCGTACATGTCGTAGAGCGAGCCGCCGGAGTTCTTGCCCAGCTTGTCGCCGGGCTTGTGGGTCATCACCTGCATTTCCGGGCCGCTGGCGTAGCTGGGGCTGAACTCCTCGCTGATGCGGTAGATGATGCCGCTGTTGTTGCCGGACTCGAACTTCCAATCGACGCTGAACTCGAAGTTGCCGTACTTCTCGGCGGTCATCAGGTCGCCGCCCGACTTTTCGAGGTAGATCGCGCCGTCCTTGACGGTCCAGCCGCTGGCGTCCTTCTTCTTGAAGACGCGCCAGCCGTCGAGGGTCTTGCCGTCGAACAGTAGTTTCCAGCCGTCCTTCTTCTCCTGTTCGGTCAGGGTGTTCGGCGCGGGTTCATCGGCGGCCAGGGCCAGGCCCCAGCCGGCGCAGAGCACGGCGAACGACAGCAGCACGATCCGGCAGACGCTCATCTTGAATTCTCCAGGGTAAAGGGTGGGATGGAACTCCGGGCAGGTCGGAAGCATTCTAAGCATACGAGCGGCGCGGCGACAGGAATTATTCTCCGTTCGCTTCCCGGCTGGCCGTCCGGTATCCTGTGGAACGCCACGGGCGTCGGTCCTTCGTGAGTCATCGTCATGCGCAAGCTGCTGTATCTGATTCCGGTCGCGGTGGGTGTGGGCGCGCTGCTCTATTCCATCTACTTCACGCCGGAAAGCGGCCGGCCGTTCATCGTCCGCGCCGTCGCGGCCCACGGCGGCGAGGCAAAGCTGGCCAAGACCCGCCTGGGCATCTTCAAGGGCACCGGCACGAAGAACGATGCCCACGGCTTTGCCTCACGCATCAACTGGGAAGAGACCTACCAGCAGCCCGACCGGCTGCGGCGCGTGTTCGAGAAGACCGTGCAGGGCCAGCCGACCACGCATACCTTCGTCTACCGCGCGGGCAAAGCCTGGACGAAGATCGACGACCAGGAACCCACGGTCACCGAAACCGGGCCGGGCTACCACGAGAGCATCGCCTGCCCGCTGGGGCATCTGGTCGACATTTACCTTAACAAGTCGACGCTCAAACCCCTCGGCGAAACGCTGGTGGACGGCCGATTCGCGCAAGGCGTGTCGGTCAACAGCAGCGACTGGGAGAACGTCGAGCTATACTTCGATACCAACACGCACCTGCTCGTGATGATTCGCGGACGCTCGACCGACCCGCAGGGCGGGCCGCTGGTGCGCGAGCGCGTCTTCGGCGACTACAAGACCGTGGATGGCATTCAGGTGCCAGGCGTCGTTCGGCTGTACATCAACAAGCAGCTGATGGATGAACTGGTCGTGCGCGAGGCACGCTTTCCGGAGCACATCGAGGACCGGGTGTTCGAGAAGCCGTAGGGCAGCCACCGACAGGTGGACTTCGCTATACTGGTGGGGACTGGCAGTGACGCCGTGCCGAGCACCACTCCGCACGGCTTTTTCGTTGCGCCGCCCGGTTGCCCAAGGAGAGATCGATGGCCGAGATGCACGCCGACCCCGCCGCCGTCGCCCTGCCGCGCGAACCGATCCATGCCGTCACGACGCCGCTGGCGCGCTTCCTGCACATTGAGACCGCTAGCGGCATCGTGCTGCTGATCGCCACGGCCGCCGCCCTGGCGCTGGCCAACTCGCCGTACGCTCCCGCCTACCGCACCTTCTGGGACACGCCGGTCGTGCTCACGATCGGGGCGGTCCACCTGTCGCACACGATGCAGGAGTGGATCAACGACGGCGTGATGGTTATTTTCTTCTTCGTTATTGGCCTGGAGGTGAAGCGCGAACTGGTGCTGGGCGAACTGCGCGACGTGCGGCGGGCGACGCTGCCCCTCGCGGCGGCGCTCGGCGGCATGCTGGCCCCGGCGGGCATTTACCTGGCGTTACAACATGGCCAGCCCGGTGAGCGCGGCTGGGGCATCCCGATGGCCACCGACATCGCCTTCGTCGTCGGCTGCATGGCGCTCCTGGGGCCGCGCGTGCCGCACGGTTTGCGCATCATGCTGCTGTCGCTGGCCATCGCCGACGACATCGGCGCGATCCTGGTGATCGCCGTTGGCTACACGGCCGACCTGCACTTCGACGCCCTGGGCGTCGGCCTCGGCCTGATGGCCGCAGTGGCAGCCTGTGCCCGGCTGGGCGTGCGCAGCATCCTGGTGTACAGCGTGCTGGGCTTCGCGGTCTGGCTGGCGTTCCTGAAGTCCGGCGTGCATGCCACGATCGCCGGCGTGATCCTCGGCCTGCTGACGCCGTCGCGCCGGTATCTGGGCACGGAGACCGTCGATCAGTTTCTGGAGCGCGCCCGGCAACTCTTCCAGGGCGACTGGGACAATCAGGCGCACCGGGCCATGCACGTCCGCAAGCTGCAATGGGCCATGCGCGAGGCGATCTCGCCGCTGGAGTACCTCGAGCAGACGATGCACCCCTGGGTGGGCTTCGCCATCATGCCGCTGTTCGCCCTCGCCAACGCGGGGGTGCCGGTACAAGTCGGCGCGCTCGGCGCGCCGATCAGCGTCGCGGTCATCCTCGGCCTGATGCTGGGCAAGCCGCTGGGCATCGTCCTGTTCAGCTGGCTGGCGGTGCGCTGCAACCTGGCGAAACTGCCGACCGGTGTCGATTGGCGGGTGATGGTCGGCGCGGGCTGCCTGGCCGGCATCGGCTTCACGATGGCGCTGTTCATCGCCGACCTGGCCCTGGACGACGAACAGTTAGTCACGGCCAAGATCGGCATCCTGGCCGGCTCGACCGTCAGCGCCGCGCTCGGCCTGGGCCTGCTGCTGCTCACGCTGCCGAAGCCACCAACCGGAGGGGCCACGGTCCGCGCAGCGGACCCTACGGTTATTTCGTAGGGTCCGCACAGCGGACCCTACGAGTTTTTCCGCCGGATCTTGGAGAATCCGTCAGCGGCTCGCAGCTTACACAAACTTGGTGATGCCCGGCCGGGCCACGTCCGGCACCGACAGCGGGCCGAACTCGTACTTGGCTGGCGTCAGGTTTTCCTTCGACGACAACGCCTGCTGCCAGGTGATCTGCTGGCCGGTGTAGGTGGCCATGCGGCCCATGATAGCCAGCAGCGTGCTCTTGGCCATCCATTCACCGTCGTTGATGGGTTTGCCCTGGCGGATGCTGGCGAACAGTTCGTTGTGCTCGTTCTGGTACATGTTGACGCCGGGCGGTCCCTGGAACTTCCAGACCGGCTTGCCGTTGACGTGAATGGTGTGCTTCATCACGTCGCAGTTGGCCTTGGTGCCCATGACGTGGTCGGTCACATCGTTGACGCAGTTGGCCATCTGCCGGCAATTGGCGAACAGCTTGACGCCGTTGCCCCATTCGTAGACCACGGAGTGGTGGTCGAAAATGTGGCCGAAGCGCGGGTCGGTCCGCACCTGCCGGCCGCCGAGGCCCACGGCCTTGACGGGCGGTTCGTCCTTCATGGCCCACATCATCTTGTCCAGGCTGTGGATGTGCTGTTCGACGTTGAAATCGCCGGACAGCCAGGTGAAGTAGAGCCAGTTGCGCAGCTGCCATTCCATGTCGGACCAGTTCGGCTGTCGCTCCCTGGACCAGAGCGGCCCGGTATTGTAGCTGCACTGCAAGGCCACGATGTCGCCGACGGTGCCGTCGTGGACCTGCTTCATGGTTTCGCGCTTGCCGGTGTCGTAACGCCAGCAGAGGCCGGAGACGATGGCCAGGTTCTTCTTCTTCGCTTCCTCGGCGGCGGCCAGCACGGCGCGGACGCCGGGGGCATCCACCGCGCAGGGCTTCTCGGCGAAGATGTGCTTGCCCTTCTCGACGGCGTACTTGATATGCGCTGGGCGAAAGTGCGGCGGCGAGGCCAGCACGACCACGTCCACCCCGCAATCGATCAGCTGCTTGTAGGCGTCGAAGCCGGTGAAGCAGCGCTCCTTCGGCACGTCGAACTTGTCCTTGAGTTCCTTCTGCAAAATCTTGTGCGCGCGTTCCAGGTGGTCGGGAAACATGTCGGCGAGCGCGACCAGCTTGACGTTCGGGTCGGCATTCCCCGCCTGGGCGCCGGCGCCGGTGCCCCGGCCGCCGCAGCCGACCAGGCCAATGCGCAGCACGTCGCTGCCGGCGGCATGGACATGCGGGATAGCCGCCGCGGCGACGCCGACGGCGGAGGTCTTCAGGAATTCGCGGCGGGTGGTGGAGGCGGGGGTGGCAGAAATTCCGGTCATGAAAAGTCCTCGGTGGCAGGTGAAGAGCGTGCAAAGCCCACGGAATGCACTCCGTGGGCTTGGATTCTCGGCTTGAAACCCCAGCGGCGAAGTGGGATCACGGCGTTTACTCTTCCGGCGGCGAATCCTTGATCAGGATCGTGACGGCATTGAAAACCAGCTTGTCGTCAGCACTGGCGAACGGATTCTGCTGATCCGGCCGCCCCTTCAAGAAATACACCCGTACCAGCTGTCCTACCTTGAGATCGTCCGGCTTCGCGGTGTAGCCCGGCAGGTTGCCCGTCCCTTTCAGTTCCTTCAGCTGCGCCGGAGTGTACTTGATCGGCTTGCCTTCGGCGTCGGTCGTCGGTAGGCTGGCGATCCGCACCTTTGTCTTCTCATCCAGTTCAAAGGGCTGCTGTTCGGTCTTCTCCTCGGCCTTGTACAGCTGCTTCTGGAAGTCGCGGCCGGCCAGCAGGATTTGCTGCTGCACGGCGAAGCGCTGCGCCTGGTTCTGGATGTTGTTGGCGTCCTTGAACGCCTGGTTCAAGTTCTCGATCTTCTGGGCGATTTCGGGAACGATGACCTGCGCCGTGTACGTGAACTCAACCGTGATCCGGCCATCCTCGACCGCGACCAGCTTGGCGTTGACGAAGTCCTTGCCGAAGACCGGCTCCTTCGCGGCGGGCTTGCCAGGCACGGCCTTCGGCACCTGGGCGTTGCCGAACGGCAGCAACCCGAACAGGCCGACCAGTACAGCCAGCGACAAGCAACGGTGCATGGTATTCTCCCCGAACGAATTGTGAGTGGGCCTGGTATTTTCTTTACCCGAAGCCCTGCGCGGTTGCAAGCAGTTCGGCCGACCGAGGCCGCGAAATTGCGCATCAGCGCTCGCCTTTGTCGCGCGATAAGACGTTGGGTTTGGACGGCGGTGCGGGGGGAATGGACCGGCCGTGCGGATCGACGCCTGGCTGCCCGAGGCGCGACTCCAGTTCGCTTTGCAGGTCCGGCCCGATGTAGTGCTCCATGCGTTCGGCCGGTTCGTGGAGGTGGTCGGGGGGCAGTTCCAGGTCTTTTTCGAGATAGGCTTCCCAGAGGCGATGCGCCCGGACGATCGACTCGGCGCGGCGGCGTCCCGCTTCGGTCAACTCGATGCCGCCCGAGGGCGCGGCGACGATCTCGCCCTTCTGCTTGAGCCGATACACGGCCAGCCAGCCGAGCAGGCCGCCGCTGGCGCTCCAGAGCGCGCCGAGACGGTGCTTGACCGTCTCGGCGCGGTCGGCTTCTTCGTGCAGTTCCGCCATGCGGTACAGCCGGGCGATCACGTCCTCGCACTGGATGCGCAGTCCCAGCCGGGCATTGCGAATCAGCTTGCCGAGCACGCCATGCTGGGGAGCGAAAAAAACCGCGAGGACGAAGGCCAGCCCTGCCCCGACCGCCATCATGCCCGCCACGTTGATGTTCCAGACGAGGCCCAGGCCCGCGCCGAAGACCGACGCGAACACCGCCACGCCCGCGGCCAGCAGCAGCATCGGCGCTAGTCGGTCGGTCAGCAGGTGGGCCGTGGCGGCGGGCACGACCAGCATGGCCACGACGAGGATGGAGCCGACTGTCTCGAAGGAGACCACGGTCACGCCGGCGACCATCGCCATCAGCGCATAGTGGACCAGGGCGGCGTTGATGCCCATCGCCGTCGCCAGCGCCGGATCGAAGGCCACGACCTTCAACTCTTTCCAGAGGACCAGGATGAAGACCAGGGTCGCGAGTAGTGCCGGCACCATGACGCCGAGCGCCCGGGGTACTGTCCAGCCGAACCACTCCTCGACGTCCAGCGGCACGAACTCGATGCGGCCCATCAGTACACAATCGACATCCAGGTCGGCGGCGCGGGCCGTCGGACTGGTGCTGATGAGAATGACCCCGAAGGCAAACAGCGACACGAACACCACGCCCATGCTGGCATCTTCCGGCACCTTGCCCAGCTGGTTGACCGACTGCGTCAGGAACGAAGTCAGCACGCCGACGAGCATCGCGCCCAGGATGATCGGCCAGCCATGCACCTGGCCGCTGAGCAGGAACGCCAGCGCGATGCCCGGCAGCACCGCATGGCTGATGGCGTCGCCCATCAGGCTCATGCGCCGCAGCACCAGGTAGCAGCCCAGCAGCGCGCAGGCTACGTTGGCGACGGCACCCACGGCGATGGTCCAGCCGGTCAGCGACAGGTCAGCGGTGGTCACGGCCAGCATGGCGAATCAACCTCTCGGCCAGCGGCCCGCCAGCTTCAGCTTGGCGTGCAGGTCCGCAACAATCGCAGCAGGCAGCACGGGCTCCACCGATTCGGAAGTCAGGTCGGCAGCCAGGGCCATGTCGGGGTATTCGTGCAGGAAGAGTTCCCACAATCGGTAGCCCCGCGCCACCTCGGCGGCGCGCTGGAGCCCGCCGGCCGTCAGGGCGTAACGGCCGTCGGCTATCGCCACCTGGCCGGCGGCGCGGGCCTCGTCGAGCAGGCGGCGCAGGCGGGCGGGCTGCCAGGAGCGGCGTTGCAGGAGGTCGGCCAGGGCTAGTTCGGCCCGGCCCGGCAGGCGCGGTTCGCTCAGGTCGAACAGCACGCGCAGCAGCTTGCGCCGGTCGAGGTCTCGCTGAAAGCGCCGCTGGGCCAGGATGCGGCTCACCAGGCCGCGGCGCGGGGCGGCCAGGAGCGAGCCCCCAAAGATCGCCGTGCCGGTCAGGATGATGATCGGCCCGGTAGGAATCGCCACCTCGGAGCTGATGCCGCTGCCGACCAGGCCCATCAGGAAGCCGAACAACAGCGACAGGAGCAACATCGCGCCGAGCCGTTCGGTCCAGAAGCGGGCCGCCACGCCGGGAATGATGAGCAAGCCCGCCATCATCACCACGCCGACGATCGGGAGGCCAATGACCACGGCGAGGGCGATTTGCGCCATCAGCAGCAGGTCGAGCGCCAGCGCCGACATGCCCTGCACCTGGGCAAACGCGCTGTCGAAGGTCACCAGCTTGAATTCCTTGTAGAGCAGCGCGACGAGCAGGAGCAGCACCAGGGCCATCGCCGCGATGTGGTAAACATCGTCGGCGCTCATGCCGGCGGCCTTGCCGAGATAGAACGAGTCGAGGCCCGCCTTGCTGCCGGTGCCCGGTAGGCGCTGGATGACCGAGTTCAGGACTACGCCCGCGCCGAAGAAGACGCTCAGCACGAAGCCGATGGCGGCATCCTCCTTGACGCGCGTCCAGCGCCGTAAGCCCGCGATGCAATTGATGCCCAGTAGACCGACCAGAAACGCACCACCCAGCATGATGCCCAGGTGTCGCTCGCCCGCGATCAAGAAGCCCAGGCAAACGCCGGGCAACGCGGCATGAGCCAGCGCGTCGCCCGTCAGCGCCCGCCCGCGCAGGATCGCGAAGCAGCCGACCAGACCAACGCTGCCGCCCAGCAGGCTAGCGCCGAACAGAACGACGACCGTGTTGTAAGGAAGTCCGAACATGACGAATGCTGGTTAGCCGAGTTCGTAGTTCCGCCTTCAGGCGGCGAGTCGCTCGCCGCCTGAAGGCGGAACTACGAACAAATGCACTGCCACTGTTACGCTGTCCTCTGCTTCGCTCGGGTGCCATGCCCACGGCTTTGCGTGGGCA
>JAEUIF010001445.1 GCA_016795185.1 Planctomycetia bacterium
TCAGCAATGCCTTCGCGGGCGTCGGCAATCCATTGGTGCTGCTGTTCGACTGGTCCTCGGGCAAGCAGGCCAAGCAACTGAAGCCGAAGGCGGCGTTTCAGGGGACAATGTGGGGCGTGGCCTGGCATCCCGAAGGCTGGTGGCTGGGCGCGGGCGGCGGCAGTGGGGGCATGCTCTGGGTCTGGAAGACCGAAGCGGAATCGCTGCACGCGGTCAAGCTGCCGCAAAACGGCCGCGATCTGAGTCTACATCCGGACGGCTATCGGCTGGCGGTCGCCCACGCGGACGGCGCGGTGCGCATCTTCGACATGGTGCCACGATAAGCGCGGGCGGACCAAAGGAACGTTAGCCCGACGCGCCGGGATTGGCCAATAGACGTGTCGTGCAACGTACCCGCTGGGTGCCATGCCCACGGCCTTGAGTGGGCATGGGAATCGCACATGCTTCCCATGCCCACGCAAAGCCGTGGGCATGGCACCCAGTTAAACTATCTTGAACAACCAGTCCCTTGATCCGGCACTAGCGAGGACGAGGCTACCCTCGCCAGCACATCGGGCTAGCCAATCAGCCCTCTTTCTTCTCTTCCGCCTTGGGCTTTTCCTTCTTTTCCTTGGGCTTGCCTTCCTTGCCTTCCTTCTCCTTCTTGGCGGCAGCTGGCGCTTCGGTCTTGGCGACCTTCTCTTTGACGGGGGCGCTCACCAGGCCCTTCTGCGCCAGGTGGCGGATGACCATGCCACGCAGGTCGGCGCGCCGGCGCATGTTCTGCGCGACCAGCTTGCGCAACCCCTCGGTCTTTTCCTCGGCGCTGCCCTTGACCTTCTCCAGGTGTGGATGGCGGGCGAGCAAGGTGCCGGAAACGATCGCTTGCAATTGCTCGGCATTCGCCTTCTGGACGAATTCCCGCGCGGCGGGCTCCAGGTCCTTGGTGACGACGCTGGCGGTGGCCATGATCCGATTACTCCAGACAAGGATGAATTGATCCCAAAAACATCCAACGCGACCAACAGGCTCGGTGCGACACCGGCCCAGTTGGTCGCGAGGTGAAATCATATCGCGGCGCGCCCGGAATGTCCCGCGCGGGCGGTCTTCAGCTAGGGTTGGCCGGGGGCGCCGGCGGCAGGCTCTGGCGGTACTGCCGGTCGAGCTTGCTGAGCAACGTGAACAGACCACTCGCCGAACCGGAAAAGCTCTTGTCGCCCACGGTCAGACTGCCCGTCCACAGCGTCTGGGCGGCGTTGTAAACCACATCGTACTTAGCGCCGTCGGGCAACCGCCCGGGGTTGTCGCCTGCCGCCTTCGGTGGTTTCTGTGCTTGGGCCATGGCCGCCTCCTGTGCGCGTTTCTGCTTCTCTGCTTTTCGCTCCACGGCCGCCGCCTCCTCTTCGATGCGTTTCTTCTCACGGCACGCCCGACAAGGCCGATCCGTTACCTTCTTGCGCCGGTCCCGGCGAAAACGGTCCTTGCGGTCCTCAAACAGGCCAAACTTCTCGGGATGGCCGCAGGCCGCCACCACGTCCTCGTAGGCCACAATCGGCGGCGGTGGGGTGGGCCGGCGATGGACGACGGGGCGAGCGGGAGCGCGGCCCGAAGGCGGCGTCCCCGGAGTCGGCGGCGTTCCCGATCCGAAGGGTCTGCGCGGGTTCGGTGGATTTTCTGGCGGCATGTTCGCTTTTCCGTGGAAAGGGCTTCCAGTATTGTACAACCTCTCCGGCGACAGGTCTTGCCCGAAGTCGCCGAGATTTCGCGCCAGGCGCCGCCGCCGTTCGTCCTCCGCACCGGGAACCACTGCCATGATCCGACCCGCCACCCCCGCCGATGTGCCGACCATCTGCCGGCTGATTCGCGGCCTGGCCGAATACGAGAAGCTGACCGACGAAGTCGTCCTCGACGAAGGCCAGCTGCGCGACCACCTCTTCGGCCCCCGGCCCTACGCCGAAGTCCTGCTGGCCGAGGAGGGAAGCGAGATCATCGGCTTCGCGCTCTTCTTCCACAACTATTCGACCTTCCTCGGCCGGCCGGGCATCTACCTCGAAGACCTGTTCGTCGAACCGAGCCGGCGCGGGCAGGGGCACGGCAAGCAATTGCTTCTCGCCCTGGCAAAGCTGGCCGTGGATCGGGGCTGCGGTCGGCTGGAATGGTCGGTGCTGGACTGGAACGAGCCCGCCATCCGCTTCTATGAATCGCTCGGCGCGACTGCGCTCAAGGAATGGACCGTCTATCGGGTCACGGGTGACGCGCTGCGGCGACTGGCGGAGCGCTGAATTGGCAAAGCCGCGAGCGGCGATTGGCATCCTTCAAACGGTGAGCGCCGGCTCCAGCACCGTCAGAAAGTCGAGCAGAATGCGATTGAACGCTTCGGGCTGGTCGGCGGTCACGGCATGGCCGCCGTCGGCAATCGTGACCTGGCGCGCGCCCGCGATACCCTCGGCGAGCAGTTGTTGCAGCGAAGGCGGAATGGTGCCGTCGCGCTCGCCGGTGACGACGAGCGTCGGCATGCGAATCTCAGCCAGCCGAGGCAGCACGTTGAAACAACCGATGGCCCGCAGCGCCGCCATGTAGCCGTGACGGTTCGCTTGCAGAATCTGGTCGGTGAACACCTGGCGCAGTTCGTCCTGGTGGGCATGCGGAAAGGTCCGCCGGGCCACGAGCCGCGCCTGCGCCCGCTGGCTCATCAGGTAGAGCAAGGAGTAGCGCAGCAGGTAGTAGACCCAGCCATCGAGGCGCGTCGGCCGGAAGCGCGCCGAAGTGTTGACCAGCGTCAGCGAGCGCACCATGTCCGGTTGTTCCAGGGCCAGCTGCAACGACACCGTGCCGCCCATCGACAGCCCCGCCACATGCACCGGGCCGACCGCCAGTTCGCGCAGCAATTCAGCCACGTCGCGCGCCATATCGGCGATGCTGTTGTGCCCCGGATAGCTGGACTGACCGAAGCCGCGAAGGTCCGGCGCGATCACCCGATGGCCGGCTTGCAAGAGCGCGTCGAACTGGGGCAGCCAGGAACTGCCGTTGGCGCCCAGGCCGTGCAGCAGCAGCACCGGCGCGGTTCCTGTCGGATTGAGATCGAGGTAGGACAGGGTCAGATTGCTAGTGGAGAACCTCGAAGCGGCCAAGGTCGGAACGGACATCCTCACCGCAGTGCCCTCGCGTCTACGCTGCCCCATCAAAAAGCACCCTCATGGCCGCGCCGATATTGTGAAGGATCGGCGAACAAATCATGAGGGAATGATTTGATGATAGACAGTGCAGCGGGCACTTCCAGGGAAAAGGACAGCGCGGAACGCAGGAAAGTGAATTCTTCACAAACCGACGGGAGTGGCCGACACGATGCTGCGGTGCAGCCGCGCCGACTGGCCGGCGATGTGCAAGTAGCACCGTTCGAGATCGTCGAAGATGGGTTCCCAGTCGCGCTGCTCGGCCTCGCGACGCGCAGCCAGCGCCAGTTTGCGGCGCAGCGATTCCTCGGCGCACATTCGATGCAGCGGCGCGGCCAGGCCCTCGCGCTCGGACGCGAGCAGGCCGTGCTGTCCATGCACGACCTGCTCGCTCACGCCCGGACTGTCGAACGCGACGATGGGCAACCCGCTGGCCATCGCTTCGAGGACCACGTTGCCGAAGGTTTCGCTGCGCGAGGGGAAGACGAAGAGATCGGCGCTCGCATACCAGCGCGTCAGGGCCGCGCCGCGCTGCACGCCGGGCAGAACCAGGCCAGGCGAGCGCAGCCCTTGGAGGTAGCGCAAAAGTGGACCACCGCCGACCAGGGCCAGCAAGAGTTTCCTGCCGTTTGCCGCTTGCAAGCGACGGACCTGCCCGTAAGCCGTCAGCAATTCGCGCAGGTTCTTTTCCGGCGCAAGCCGCCCGACGTAAAGCAGCAGGCGATCGTCGGTGCCCAGGCCGAGCGACGCACGCAGTCCAGGGTCGCGCCGCTCGGGATGAAACGCCTCGGCATCGACGCCCCGCGTCCAGACCGCGACGCGCTCGATGCCGAGCGCTAACAGGCGCTGTCGGGCCGCGGCGCTGGGCGTCAACGTCACGGCCGCGCGATTGTGAAAGCGGCGCAGGTAGGCCCGGCTAATGCCCTGGAACCAGCCGAGTCCGTAGTAGCCGAGGTACTGATCGAAGTTGGTGTGAAAACTGGTGACGACGGGAATGCCCCGTCGGTTGCTCGCACGGAGGGCCGACCAGCCGAGCGGCCCTTCGGTGGCGATATGCACCAGGTCGGGCCGGAAGTCCGCCAGGGCGTGCGTCACCTGCCCCAGCCAGGGCAGTCCGCAACGTAGCTCCGGATAACACGGCAGGGGAAAACTCGGGGTGCGGTACAAGTCTTGAGCGTCGCCGGTCTGTCGCGGACGAAGCACGCGCACCTCGTGGCCGCGCCGCTCGAACGCGGCCAGCCAGCGGCCCAGGGTGCGGGCGACGCCGTTCACCTCGGGCGGAAACGTTTCGGTCACCAGCAGCAATCGCATCCGTCTCGGTCTCTTTCGCGTAGAGTGCGTTCGCACTCGGTCAGCGCGCCTCGTCGGTCTGACTCGACGAAGCTTCGGTCAGCATGGGCGTTGGCAGCCGCCCTCGCCCCCTGAGCAGCGGCGCGAGCAATTCGCCCACTTCACGGCGCAGCCACCAACCGACGACACCGGCCCCACCCGCCGCGACGAACGCTAGAAAAGTCAGTTGGTCGAGCGGCGTGGCCAGCCAGCCGACTTGCGCGAGCAACAGCATCAGGACCGACAATGCCGTGGTGGTGACGTAGATGGCGAAGTTCGCCACTGCCATGCCATTGCCGCGCGCGTCGGCCGGGATCGCCGCCTGATACGCGGCGCGCAGCGGGACATTGGCCAGGCCGCTGGTAAAGCCGAGGAAGGCACAGGGCAATAAAGGCAAGCCCGGCTCAACGGCCGTGGCAACGGCGGCCCAGGTCAGTGCCAGCAGCAAGCCCAGCGCTCCCATCGGCACGAAGCCCAGAGACCGCCGCAGGTCACCCGGCCAACCCGCCAGGCACGAGCCCAGCGCCGTGCCCACGCTGACCACGAGCATGGCCTGTACGACCAGCAGGTAGTCTCCCCCCGCCTCGGGTCGCAGGGCATGCATCACCATCGCTCCCGATCCTGCCGTGACCAGTCCCAGGAAGGATGCGAGGGCCAGCTGGGCCTCACGGGAAGTCGAGTCGCCCCAAACACGGCGCGTATCGCGAAAAAAACCCTGCATGGCCTGCCAGGGTCGTTCGGGGCGTCGCACGTCCGAGGGAAAATCGGCGGCCAGCGCGCACAGCGCAGCCAGCACGCTGGCACCAATGGCCAGCAGCAGTGCCGGCGGCCGTTGGAACCAGGCGCTGCCTTGCACGGCGCAAGCGCAGATAACGCCACCGAGAATGCCCAGGACCGCGCCGAGTTCCATGCCGCCGTTGACGCGCGTTAGCGGCAGACCTGTATCCTCGGCCACCGCTGGCAGCAAGGCGTAGCGTGTGGGATTGAAGACCGCCGCGCCGAGCGCCACGAGCATCAGTCCGGCGATCAATACCGGGGCGTCGAGTTGTTCCAGGGCCAGAAGGGCCAGCAGGACCAGCGCGCTACTAGCCGCCGCCACGGCCAGCACGCGATGTTTGGGAAGGCCGTTGCTGATCGCCCCGTTGAAGGGCGCCAGCACGATGAAGGGGAGAGTGAAGACCGCCGTCACCAGATACCAGCCCGCGCTCTCCGAGACGGCGAACCGGCGGGCCAACTCAAAGACGGCAAACATCCGCAAGCACCAGTCCCCCAGGACGCGCGCCGTCTGGGCGATCCAGAGCAACAGCAGCCGCGTGCGAGGGTTCAGGGCTCGACTCCTTCCCGGAAGTGCAGCAGCCGGAGACTTGCAGCCGTCCGGTGAACAAGTAGGTCAGGCTTTCCAGCCTGACTGAAGCGCCCGCCGTGTGCCGTCAGTCGCAGACACTTCTGTCAGGCTGGAAAGCCTGACCTACGTCTCGCACACGCCAACACTTCATTGCACCAACTACGGGCTATTCCGGCACGGCCACTGGAGTGGGAAACACCGCCGCGCCGGTCCAGAGCATCGGCCGGGTAATTAGCGTGGCCGGTTCGGCGGCCAACAACTCGACTTCCGGCTCGAAGGCCTGGAGCTCGATCCGCCCGTCGCGCACCGTCAGGTAAGTACAGGGCAGTTCGGTCCAGCACCCGCTGTTGAAGTAATGCACATCCTGGCTGGGATCGCTGATGGCCTGGTGGGTATGCCCGCAACAGACGACGGTGCAGCCCTTGCCGCGGGCGTACTCGCGGGAGCGCTCCTCGATCTTCTGGGCGCAGCGCAGGAAAGTCTTACTGCTCTTTTTCGCCAGCCGCGCGACGCGGTGCGTGCGGTCCACGCGCAGCAACAGGTAATACACCATGTCGCTGACGAGCGTCAGGATCGGGTGGGCGTCGAGGAATTCGTCGAAGCGATGGCCGTGCAGGATCAGCACCTGGTGCGGCCCGCTGGCGAGGGTATGCTCGTCCTCGACCCGGGTGCCCAGCAAGTGAGACACAATGTCGGCCGAGCCGTCGTGGTTGCCGCACAGCCAGATGATGTCGATCTGGTCCGACAGCTTGCGAATCAGCGACAGCACCTTCCAGTGCGTCTTTTTCAGCCGGCGGAAATCGATCGAGTCAAAGACGTCGCCGTTGAGAATCAGCCGCGCGGTGCGCAGCCGGCCGTCCTCGATGCGTTCGAGGAACTCGCACAGATGCTTGGCCTGGCAATTGTCGCTGCCCAGGTGCAGATCCGACAGGATGACGGCATCGTAGACGAGCGTCGTGCTCGCGGCGGTTGGCGGCAGCATGTTCATTCACCGGGGTTGGGCGCCGGCGGAGAGGCGTCGGCGCCGCGCCAGCCGCGACAGACGTAAACGCCGCCCGGTGGCAAGTTGAAGGAGACCAAGCGAAATTGCACGTCGTGGAAGTAACCGCGATACATCGGATAGTAAACCCACGGCATGTGGGTCAACTGGCGCAGGGTGCCGTCGGGCGTCAGACGGCGGGCAATGATCTTCAGCAGGGCCTCGCGCTGCGTCGCTGGAAACGAAGGCAAGGGTAGACCGGACAGCACGTGATCGACCGTCGTCAGACCGCGCTGCGCGAGCAAGGACTCCAGTTCCAGCGCGTCGGCCTGGGCAATGTCGGCCTGCGGAAACCGCTGCCGCAGCCGCTGGCAGAAATCCGCGTCGCGCTCGACGATGACCACGCGACAGCCGGGCCGGGCCGCGCTCAGCAGTGCCGCGGTGATCGGCCCGGTGCCCGCGCCCAGCTCGACGATGCAACGGGCCTGCTCGAAGTCGATGCCGCGCAGCTGCGCCAGCGCCAGCCAGCGCGAACTCGGCGCCAGGGCAGCAATCGCGGTGCCCTGACGCATGAACTTCGACAGGACCAGCCACCAATCCGGGGGGTGCCTCCGCTGCGGGGCCAGTTGCGTCATGAATCTCGATTCCCTGGATGGGGCGAATCCTGATGTGGTTAGGATCGCGAATCGCAATGAGCGCGGAGTGAAGAGAGCGTGCAAAGCGGGTGAGACTGTTCCGGCGCAGCATCCAGCGGACTGGCCTCCGAAGTACGTCGGGCTTTCCAGCCCGACACGCCACTGCGGCGGCTGGCCGCGCTGGCCCCGGTGGATGACCTGCCTCCGCCGCTGGGAGTCGGGCTGGGAAGCCCGACCTACTTTTCGGCCCTCACCCGCCGCGAATCTTCTTTGAATTGACGAGCGGAACTTCACGCTCCGTAGGTAGGCTCCCCTCCAGGCCACGCGAACGGCGAGGCCGGGACCATTGTTGGGCGTGAGAAGTGCGACGTATGCGCGTCCTGATTTGTCGGCTGATTGCGGCCATCGCGCGGCGGTTGCTGGCGCTGCGGTACGACATCACGGTCCACGGACTGGAGCACCTCCAGCGAGGGCAAGAGCGCACGCTCGTGCTGCCGAACCATCCCGCGTTCATCGACCCGGTCATCCTGCTGTCGCTGCTGTATCCGTGGTTGCGGGTTCGGCCGCTGGTGTACGAGGCGAACTTTCGCTCCCTTCTGTTCCGGCCGTTCGGCAAGCTGCTGCGGGCGATCAGCGTGCCCGACCTGGAACATTTCAGCCACGAGCGCGGCTTGCGGATCAAGGCCGCCATTGGCGAGGTGATGACTGGCTTGCGTGGCGGCGAGAATCACATTCTCTGGCCGGCCGGCTGGCTGCGCCGCGACAACCTGGAACGGCTGGGCGGGGCGCGGGCCGCCGCCGACGTACTGTCCGGTGTGCCGGATGCCCGCGTCTTGTTGATCCGCACGCAGGGTCTATGGGGCAGTATGTTCAGCTTTGCCCATACAGGCGCTCGCCCCGATTTCGGCCGCTGTCTGCTCCGGGGCTTCCTGGTGTTGCTCGCGAATGGCTGGTTCTTCGCGCCACGGCGGCGGGTCACGATCACCATCGAAGCCGTACCGCCCGACGCGCTGCCGGGCCGGCACCGCCGCACGCTCAATCCCTGGCTCGAAAGGTGGTACAACGTGGATGGGCCGGAAACCCCGGTCTTCGTGCCCTACCATTTCTGGTTCGGGCCACGCACTTACCGCTTCCCAGCGCTGGAGAACCAGCCGCGCTCGCAGCGCGACCAGGCTGCTCCTCCAGTCAAGGCAGCGGTGGCCGAACTGCTGACCCACCGCTTGCAACGTCCGTTGACGCCGACCGAGGAACAGCCGCAGACCATGCTGGACGAACTCGGCCTGGACAGCATGGACCGCATGGAATTGAGCCAGGCCATCGAGCAGCGCTTCGGCCACACGGTCTTCAAAGCGCCCACGACCCTGGGCGAACTCTGGACGCTCGCCCAGGGTGCGGGTATTCGCAAACCCACCAAGCCCGTAGTGCCGGGCTGAGGCGCTAGACCAGTTCGCCGATCAATGCAGCACCGGGCGCTTTGGTCCGCACAGCGGACCCTACAGAATGCCGTAGGGTCCGCTGTGCGAACCGCTACCGCCGGTCGCACAACGGTCTGGCACCGCCAGTTTGCTTTGGCGGCCCAGCCACTCGCTCCGCGCTGGGCCGTCAACGAGCCTTGGCTTTCTCCTTGCCCTTCTCTTTCTTGTGCTTCTTTTTCTTCTTGCCCGGCTTGCTCTCCGCTGCCGTGGCCTCGGAGTCAGCGGTCTCGGCGTGTCCGGCTTCAGCCGTCTCCGGCCGTTCTTCGGGTTCCGGCGCGGTTGGGGGAAACAGGTCTTCCAGCAGGCGGCCCGGCGGCACGCCGAGTGCCCGCGCCAGGGCCAGCAACGTGCTGGCGCGCGGATCGGCCTTCTTGCCCTGTTCGAGCTTACCCACGAGCGACATGCTCAGGTCAGCCCCCACAGCCACCTCTTGCTGCGACAAGCCGGCCGCCTCGCGAAGTTGTTTGATGCGCAAGGCGAGTGCTTTGGCCAGTTTCATCGGCCACCTCCTTTCGGGAAAGCGGGCATTATAGCACTTCAGGAATGGCACTCAAGTGCTATCAATATACTTCTGGCGCTGAGAGGCAGCGAGTGACCCACGGACTCTTTGCACAATCTTCATTCGCCTCTATCCAGGGCGCTTGCGAGGATAAACCTATCACCCACGGACTCTCATCCAACGACCCCGAGGCTTGGCACGATGGCCAGCGAACCGAAGGCCGACGCCCTTTCCGACTTGTTGCTCGACCGCGACCTGGCCTGGCTGGAGTTCAACCGCCGCGTACTCCACGAGGCCGTGGACGACCGCACGCCGCTCCTGGAACGGGTCAAGTTCCTGGCGATCTTCAGCAGCAACCTCGACGAGTTCTTCATGAAGCGGATCGGCGAGCTGAAGCTGAAGTGGGAGGACGAGGGCAACGGCCAGGTCGCCGGGAGTTCCGCGTACCGGCACCTGCTTCGCCTCCGCGAAGCGGTGCAAGCGCTCCTCGCCCTGCAAGCGGACGTGTACACCAATCGCATTCGGCCCGAACTGCAAGCGCGCGGCGTCCACCTGCTGAACTGGGGCGAACTCTCCGCTCCCCAGCGCGACGCCGCCAGCCAGTTCTTTCGCAAGAACGTCTTCCCCGTGCTGACGCCGCTGGCCGTGGACCCCGGCCACCCGTTCCCGTTCATCTCGAACCTGTCCACATCGCTCGGCATCCTGCTGCACCATCCGGACGCCAGCGAGCGACTGTTCGCCCGCGTCAAGGTGCCGGACGTCTTCCCACAGCTGGTCCCCTTGCCGGACGGCGCGGCCGACGGCGGCGTCAGCGGCTATTGCTTCATCCGGCTGCTGGACTTGATCCAGAACCACCTCGACCAGCTCTTTCCGGGCATGGTGGTGGCGTCGGTGATGCCGTTTCGCATCACGCGCAACGCCGTCCTCGAATCCGACGACGAACCGCCCGAGAACCTGGCCGAGACCGTGCGCGCGGAAATTCTGCAACGCCGCTTTCAGAAAGTCGTGCGGCTCGAATACGGTGCGGGCGGCACGCCGGCGCAGCTCCAGTTGCTGGTGCGCAAGCTCGACCTGGGCGACCTGGACCTCTATCAGTCGCCGGCCGAACTCGACTTCACCGACCTGTTTGCCATTGCGTCGTTAAACCTCCCGGAACTGCGCGATCCGCCCTGGCAGCCAGTCGTGCCGCCCGAACTCGAGGACGAAGAGGCCGACATCTTCGCCCTGATTCGCGCCGGCGACTTCCTGGTCCACCATCCCTACGAGAGCTTTAGCGCCACCGTCGAGCGTTTCATCCGCACCGCCGCCGAGGACCCGAAAGTCCTGGCCATCAAGATGACCGTGTACCGCGTGGGCGCGGACACACCGTTTCTCGACGCCCTGATTCGCGCCGCCGAAGCCGGCAAGCAGGTGGCTTGCCTGGTCGAGGTCACGGCCCGCTTCGACGAACAGCAAAATCTGGTAATGGCCCGCGCCCTGGAGAAGGCCGGCGTGCATGTGGTCTACGGCGTGGTCGGCTTGAAGACGCACTCCAAGCTGGCGCTGGTGGTGCGCCAGGACGAGGACGGCCTGCGCTGCTATGCCCACATCGGCACGGGCAACTACCACGTCAAGACCGCCCGGCTGTACACCGACCTGGGCCTGTTCACCTGCAACCCCGAACTGACGGCGGACGTGGTCAACCTCTTCCACTACCTGACGGGCCATTCGCGCAAACGGGACTACACGAAATTGCTGGTCGCGCCGGTCAACATGCGCCAGCGCTTCCTGGAATTGATCGACCGGGAGATCGCCCATCGGCAAGCAGGTCGCCCGGCGCGGATCATCGCCAAGATGAACCAACTCGAAGACCCGCAGATCATCGCCGCCCTGCTGCGGGCGTCCCAGGCGGCGGTCGAGATCGACCTGATCGTGCGCGGCTTTTGTGTACTGCCTTCCGGACTGGCGGGAGTCAGCGAGCACATTCGCGTCGAGTCGATCATCGGCCGCTTTCTGGAGCACGCCCGCATCTTCCATTTCCGCAACGGCGCGGCGGAACCGGCGGCCGGCGAGTTTTACATCGGTTCGGCGGACTGGATGACGCGCAATCTGTCGTCGCGCGTGGAAGCCATTGCCCCGGTGGAGGCGGAACCGCTGCGCCGCCGGCTCTGGGAAATCCTGGAGATCATGCTGCGCGACCGCCGGCAAGCCTGGGACATGCGGTCGGACGGTGTCTACACGCAACGGCAACCCGGTCCCGCGGATTTCGGCAGCCAGCAAACGCTGATGGACCTGACGCGCCAGCGCGCCGCGGCGGACTGAAGTGACAACCGGGACGGAGAGCACCCATGAGCAGCGACAAGGAACTGCGCATCGGCTTGCAGCGCGTCATGCGCGGCGAGGTATGCCATTTCGGCTTCCTCAAGGGCGCGAAGGACCACCCCCACAGCCTCACGCTCTCCCGCAAGAAATTGGCGGGGCCGGCCGTGCAGGCACTGCAAACCGAGAGCGGCAACAAGATCAAGCCGATCATCGGCCGGGTCCGCTTCGACAAGGAAGAGAAGCTGGTGATCTTCGAGACGCGCGGCGCGCCCGGCCCGCTCAAGCTGCTGCTGCGCGACGTGGTCCGCTTGCACAAACTGCCGTTGCGCAAGTTCGACGTGCGCCGCCTGGAAAGTCCCGGCACGGACGACGACGGGGAAGAACCGACGATCGCAGGTGAGGGATCGACGAACGGTCGCGGCGCGCAGGTCGTCTTCACGCAGGCGCGCCTGGCCTGGGATGCGGCGCGGAAGCACGCGCACGAGCAGATCGCCCGGCTGAAGACCGCCATTCGCGAGGTCTACGCCGAGGAGCCGAACTTCGAGAATGTGGTCGCGTCCCTGGGCGCGCTGGACGATGTGCTCGCGCGCCTGGATGAACGCTTCATCGACAAGCTGGACGAGGCGCTGAACGAAGCCGAGGAAGAAGGCCGCCAGCAACGGCTGACGGAAGCGCGCACCTGTCTCGGCGACTACCGAAAGTTCCTGACCGACGACCCGCTGGTGCAGGCGCTCGACGCCAATCCGTTCGTCCCGCTGACGTTGCAGCAGCGCTTGCTGGAGACCATTGAGTTGCTGGATGCCAAGCTGCCTTGAGTCGCCTGCGCCGAGTGTTCCTACGGATGGAGTCCCCGCCATGCGCACGCCGTCCACGACCAAGAAGACGCAGTCGCCGACGCCGAAGCAGGACGACTTCGTCCGACTGCTCGGCAGTCGGACCCGCCGCGATGAACGCACAGGGCCGCCTCGATCCAAAGCGCGCGCGCAGGTCGAAATCGTCCTGAAGGAATACCTGGGCTCCCCCGCCCACGAGCGCGACGTCGAGGAGCGCGTACGCGGCTGGCTGTCCGAAATCGACGTGCTGGCGGCCGAGGGCAACACCAAGGACGCGCTCCAGCTGCGCGACAAGCTGCTGCGCGACATCCACTCCAGCCAGCGGCACTTCCTGGAGGGCTTGCTCGACACGGCCTCGAAGCAACTCGAAAAGCTCAAGAAGCACGCCACGCGCGACCAGCAGGGCGCGGTCAACGAACTGGAAAATCAGGTCGCCGGCACCGGCCGGCTTGTACAGCAGGACATCGAAGCCGGACGCAGCCTGACGGCTGGAATCCAGAAGATTCAAGAACTCGTCCAGGAAGGGGAACGGCTCGGTGGGCGCATGACGGCGATGGTCGAACGGCTGGCCCGCTTCGAGCACCGGCTCTTCGAGGAAATGCCGAACCGACTGCGCTCCGCCTTTCCGAATCGCCGTGTCAAAGACCCACCGCCTCCGCCGCCCACCGACCTCGAACTGGCGGCCGACGAGTACATGCGCAAGGCCGGGCAATGCCGCAATGCCCGCGAGGTGGAGCGCGGCGAGGGCTATCTGAACGAGCTGGACCAGTTGCTGCTGATCGCGACCGGCGACGAAAGAGGTGAACGCCGTCCACCGCCGAGAGACCGTGAGGAGCCGCCGCCGCGAGAAGGCGTGCAACCGTCCCGCGTACCAAAGCTCGTGCCCAAGGCGCTGACCACGGGCACCGAGAGTCCGGTCGATGTCACCGACCACGAGTTCTTCCAGCGGTTTGTGGTCAACTTCAACACCTACAAGGAAAAACCGACGGCCGACCCCGAATGGGTCGTGGCGGTCGAGGAACAGCTGCAGCTGCTTACCACTGGCGCCAAAAAAGACAATCTCCGCGAAGCGGGCCAGGTGCTCAAGGCGCTCTACGACCAACTGGAAATCAAGGCGGAAGAAGCATACGAGTTGGCGCGCTCATTGCCGCCGCGCACCGAGCCCGAGGTGGAACGTCCGCGCGAAGTGGCACCCGAACTGACGGGCGCGTTCGGCATTCGCTACCAAGCGCTCAAGCAACTACTGACCGAATACCGCCAGAAGCCCGTCCTGGATCGGGCCTTCGCCGAGCGCATGGCCGAAAAGCTCCAGGAGTTCACGAAGCTGGCTCGGAAGGCCGGCACCGAGCAAGGCGAGCGCGAGAACCTGGGGCTCAAGGTCATCGAGTTGGGTGGGCAGATTGAAGGGGCATTCATCGATCAGGAGATGGTCGATCTGCGGCTGAAACAGCGGCTGGACCGCTGCGGAATCGAGATCGCCCGACAGACCCGCGCGCTGCAATTGCTGCTCAAGTCGCCGAAGGTCGATCCGGCCTTCGTCAAGGACAACACGGTCAAGCTGGTCCAGGCGCAGAAACACAAGAACGCACTCGAAGCGGAAGCGGCCGAACGCCTGATCCTCGAGGTGACGCACGCCATCGAGGAACTCGACGACGAAGATGAGAAAGTCGAGGTCTTGAGCCCCCGGCAGCGGAAGGAAAGGGAGCAACGGCGAGCGGCCGCCAAGGGCGAGGCTCAGGTCAACATCAAGTTGTTGCTTGTGGGTGAGGTGCTGTCGCCGGCCATCCGTACCCTCATGGAGGAACACCTGCGAGCCGTTTCCGGTGAGATCACCGCTTTCAAGGGCATCCGCTGGTGGGAAGACCTGGACTTCATCAAGGACGAGGGCGAGCGGCGCGAGAAATTCAAGGCGCTGGCAGGTGTGCTGAAAGCGGTCTACGACCGGCGGCAGCAACTCGGCGACGCGATCTCCAGCAATCCGAACTTCCGGCCGCCGCAGGGCGTCGAAGAGACGGAACTCGCCAAGCAGCGGCGTCTGGAAGCCGTGCAGATGGCGCAGCAGTTCCTGAGCACCATGTTCGACCACCTGCCGGAAGCCTTCCGCAAGGAGCGCAACCCGGTCGAGCGGCTCCGGACGCTGGAGCAGGTGGCTAACAAGTCAGTCGAGGAGCGGCGCGGCTTGATCGTCACGGCGAAGACCGTGCCGCCCGAAACCCAGAGGTCCGAGCGCGAGGTCTTCGTCCAGGCCATCGGCGAAGGCTCGCTGAAGCCGGCCGAAATGGCCCAGTTCTACTTCGATGTGCCGGTCAAGCCCATCAGCCCCGAGAACATGCGCGCCCTGAACCGGACGATGGAGCAGGTCATCGCCCGCGCCTACAAGATTCACGACCTCGGCGGCAGCACGCAGGACGTGGAGGATTCCCTATCGCACATCCCCGAGGAATTCTGGCCGCCGCAGTTCATCGACGAACTGCAAGCCTGGCGCAAGACCGAGCGGGAAATGGCGGAAGAGCGCGTCACCGACCTCTTCGCCGATCCCAAGAAGATGACCGGCTTCGAGGTCTTTAACACGGTGGCGGGCACCGTGTCGTTCCTCAGCGATGTGCAATCGCTGGCGGGGCTGTCGGGCGACCTGATCCTCGCGGTCGAGCAATCCGAGAAGTTCCTGGAGCTGAAAGGCCAGGGCCTCACGCCGGAGGAGATCGTCAAGGACCCCAGCTACCAGGCGCTGTTCTCGCCGACGGCGGGGCCGGTCATCGAGGGCACCCACGAGCAGCTGGGCAACGATTTCCGCGCCGTCATCGAGGGCATGAAGGAAATCGCCAAGGGCAGCGAGCCGATCACCAAGGCGTTGAAAAACGACGACTGGTCGTCGATCAGCAAGGACGACATCCTGAACATCGTCGGCAAATTGGCGGCGCTGACCTCGAAGCTGCGCCGCATCGGCGCGATCTCCTCGGCGGGCGACGCGGGCGCGATGTTCGCCGGCCAGATTTGTCCCTGGCTCGGCGCGGGCGCGGGCTGTATCGAACTGTTCCTGAATGCCAAGAAGTTGATGGAAATCGCCAAGGAGCGCGGCATCGCCCAGAAGGAACTGGAACAGGTCGATCTGAAGTACTTCACCGGCGAATACTCCGACAAGGCGATGCTCTACGCCCTGAACAACGAGGTGCAGGCGCGCGAATTGCAGAAGCACAAGAAGAACACGGAGTTCGCCGGCAAGGTCATCGGCACGGCAGGGCGCGTGGCCCAGGCCACGGGCACGACCATCGTCAATCCCTTCGTGGTGGCGGGCGGCGCGGCGCTGCGCATCGTTGGCCGGACGCTCGAAATGGGTGGCAAGGTGGTGTTCTCCGGCATCGAGTGGAACATCGCACGCAACGCCATGAAAATGCTGGAGGAAGCCCAGGCCGGGAACCCGGTGGCGCGCGTCGAGATTTTCAAACACTGCGGCCTGTACGCGAAAATGTACATCTGCATTGCCGCCCAGAAGGGCGACCAGGTCGCCGTCGAGTTCATCGTCAATCGGGGCATCGACGAGGAAGCGCTGCAAAAGCGGGCGATTGCCCTCAAAGTGGTCCGCGAGGCCCTGCTGGGCAAGTCCGACCAGAAAGACGAAAGCAAGAACACCAACCTGGGCGGCGTGCTGGTCGAGAATTTGATTCACAAGGACGCCCGCAAAGTGGTGGCCGGCAAGAAGACGCCCAAGGCCCCGAATCCCAAGGGGCCGAAGTACGTTCCCGGCGTCTGGCCGGTGCCGGGGAATACCGATCCAAGTCGGGAACTCTGGGACCAGAACAAGGCCGACGCGGTGCGCCGCGGCGCGCTGTACAACGCCAACAGCGGCATCGGCAGCGCCCTGGCCGATATGAACCAAGCACGCGCCGAAGTCATCCGCCTCCTCCAGCAAGCGGGCAACACGCCGGCCCTACGTAAGTCGCGCCGCGACGCCATCGCCAAGGCGTTGACGGCCTCGCAGAAGGCCAGCGATCTGCTGCTGGCTTACACACCGTACAGCAATGATGGCCAGCTGCACTTAGAGTTCGCGGAGTACCAGAGCGCCCTGCGCGGCCGCATTGGTACGGACATGACCCAGCTGAACAACCGGCTCTATGCGCCGGACGTGCAAGGCAAGACCAATAACTGGAAGACCCTGGAGCGCGAGGAATACGAAGGGCACAATGACGACACGCTGCCCACGCCTGGAGCGATCCTGACATCGGATAGCTGGAAGGCCAACTGGCAGCGGGCGGTGGAGCAGTGCATGCTGCCGAAGGACGACCAGGGCGTCGAAAAAGCCATCAAGGATTTCGAGAGCGCGCAACTTGTGCTCATCCGGCAGGAGAATGCTCAGGCCCCCGCACCGGCGAAACTGCGAGCGGCACGCCTGGCGGCCAGCAAACAGCTGCAAGCACTGGCGGCCGCGCTTAACCGTTGCCGGCAACAGGTCGGGGAGTTTCCGCCGCTCATGACCTGGATCGATGGACTACTCGACGCCACGGTGAGCGAGGCGCAAACGATCAACGGGCAGTTGCTGAGCACCGGCTGGGCGGGAAAGCCCGGCAACGACGTCGATCCGCTCGGTCCCGGCGTCTGGGAAGGGGCCTTCGATTCGGCCAAGAACCAGGGACTGCTCGCGAACAAGGACCACGGCCTGACGGCGGCTTTGCGCGAGTACCGCGCGGCGCAGCAGAAACTGGCGACGCTGAAAGACACGCAGGACCAGGAAAAAGCCAAGACGCGCTCGGACATTCTGCAAAAGATCCGGGCAGTGGCCAAGGCGGCGGACGAGATCGCCCTGGAGAACGTGGAAACGCACCCGGACGTGCTGGCGTTTCTCGACAAGCTCAAGACACGGGCCTTCGGCGCGGCCAAGTCTCTCCGCGAAACGGCCTCGACGATCAAGTTCACCGCCGTGCCGGGTCTGGGCACCGGCAACTGGACGGAAACCTACACCAATGCCGTGCGCGCCGGGGCCATCGTGGCCAACAGTTCAGCCCACCAGGAAATGGCCAACGCGCTGGAAACGTACGGCAAGGCGCGGAACCTCTATGCTGGCGAACTCGATCCGGCCAAGCGCTTCACCAAGGCCCATGCCTGCCTGCTCACGCTCGAAAAGGTCCAGCATGCGATCCTGAAAACCAGCAACACGCCCGGCTTCGAGCACGACGCCATGCAGGATTATCTGCGCGATCTGGAACAACGGGTCGATGGTGCCATTGCGGAGCAGACCTTCCAGCAAGCGCTATCGGGCCAGGTCGATGACCGAGCGTTCGCTCCGGGCGATTTCGTCTGGACGCACGCGCGCTGGAAGGCCGTCAAGGCGGACGCCGTGCGGTTGGGCCTGATCTCACCAAAGAGCACGGGCTTCGGCAAAAGCCTGGACGCCGCGCAGTCCGCGGTGAACAGCTGGCAAAGCGAAACCAACCTCGAGAAGAAGCTCAAAAAACGCGATGCCGCCCTCGATGCCCTGGATACCTGCGACAAGCTGGCCGTGGTCGTGCTGAAATCCACCAAGAACGCCAAGCTGATCGCCTACTTCAACGGCTACGCCGAACAGGCGAAGACTTTGCGACAACGGGTCAGCGAAGGCGTCTGACGCCTTGCCTCGTTGGTCGCCAGCTCACCAAGCACTGCATTTCGGTCCCCGTGCAGGTATCAGAAACAAATCACACAGTCGGAGCCTTGGGTGCCATGCCCACGGCTTTGCGTGGGCA
>JAEUIF010001452.1 GCA_016795185.1 Planctomycetia bacterium
GTGGCCGGTTGCCAGCGCGAACGGAAGCGGCGCAAGCACGGTTCGACTCCGGGCAGTGTCACGGCGAGGCGTTCTTGTAACACTTCGAGCGTGAAGGCCAAGGCGAGGCCCACGCCCCAGGTTTTCGCCCGCTCGAATAGCGCGGGCCAGTTGCTGACCGAGTGCTGGCGCAGGTGCAGTTTGAGATCGTAGAGCCAGGCCAGGCGCTCGAACTCGTGGCCAGCGGCGTGGATGCACAGGTGCAGGAACTCATCCTCCGCATCGAGCAGCCAGCAGTCAAGGCCGGTCGCGGAGTGGAAGCGCTGGCACCGCGGCAGGACGTCAGCGGCGCGCAGGACGACGCCGAAGCCCGTGAACAAGCGCAGGTGCAATTCCAGCACCGGCCGCAGCGGGCGATAGAGAGCGATGTGATGGTGGTAGCGTTCGTAATAGAGCGTCGAGGGACCGGCCTCGCGCTCGTAGCCCGCGGACGCCAGTGCGGTGAGCGCTCGTGGCAGTTCGGAAGGGTCGATCAGCAGATCGACATCGGTCGAGCGGCGGATCGCCGGATCGCCGTACAGTCGCTCGCTGAGGATCGGTCCCTTGAGGACCGCGGCGCGGATGCCGGCGGCTTCCAGGGCTGCCAGCGACTCGCGGTGGGCCTGGAGCAATTGCTCCTGCCAGAGCCGCTCGGCCAGCAGCCGCTCATCGACCGCCTGCTGTAGTGCCGGCGGCAAGGCGGCGGCTTCACTCAACGGCCCTCGCAGCACGCCGAGGACTCCGTGACGTGCTGCGTGATGCAGCAGAGGCTCTGGGTTGTTGAGTTGTCGCCAGAGTGCGTGAAACCGCTCCGGGTCTTCCGGCCAGACCGCGAGCAACGCTTGAAGTTGCTTGTCCAGGCAGCGTGAGCGATGGACTGGTTCGGGCATGGCAGTCCTAGCCGAAACGGTTGACTGAAGCGCAGGGACCGGAAGTCCCTTCGAGAGTGTAGGGGGCGCACGGCAGCGCTGCCACCTCAATCGCCAGGAGGCCATGGGAGATGTCGGCACGGTACGCTCCACCGCAATGGGCCTCGCCTGTGGCCCGGCGGACGACCGCGGACGGCATTTCGGTTCAGAGAACACGAGTGCCCCAGGATCCGTGGTCATGAACTCCCTGTTCGCACTGGTTGCCGTCGGTTGCATCTTCGCCCTGATCTTCACGCCTTTGGCCCGCGCCGCCGCCCTGCGCGTCGGGCTGGTCGATGCCCCCGACCAGCGGCGGAAGGTGCATCGCGGCCCGATGCCGGTCGCGGGCGGGCTGGCCGTCCTGGCCGCCGCTCTCGGCGCGCTGGGGCTATTGCTGCTCGTCAGCGCGCCATTTCGGGGACATCTCGAGAAGCACGAAACCGGCTTGTTTGGGCTGCTGGCGGCCTCGTTGGTCATTTGTGCCGTGGGGTTGGTCGATGACTTCCGCACGCTGCGCGGCCGGCACAAGCTGCTCGGGCAACTCGTGGCCGTGGGCATCGTGATGGCCTCGGGCGTCATGGTCGAACGCATTTCACTGTTTGGATTGCAACTGGATCTCGGGCCGCTGGCCTGGCCGTTTACCGCCCTCTGGCTGCTGGGCGCCATCAACTCACTGAACCTGATCGATGGCATGGACGGATTGCTCGGTTCGGTCGGCGTCATCATTTGTTTGGCGATGGCGGTGCTGGCCGTGTTCGCCAATCAGTGGGCCGCCGCCGCGGTAGCCTGTGCCCTCGCGGGGGCGCTCCTGGGCTTTCTCTGGTACAACTTTCCGCCCGCCTCGATCTTCCTGGGCGATTGCGGCAGCATGCTTGTCGGCCTGGTCGTCGGTGTGGTGGCAATTCAGAGCGCCTTGAAGGGGCCGGCGACGGTGGCCCTGGCCGCGCCGATGGCCTTGTTGACCATTCCGATCTTCGACACCACCGCCGCGATCCTGCGCCGCCGCTTGACGGGGCGCAGCATCTACACCACGGATCGCGGACATATCCATCATTGCCTGCTGCGCGGCGGCTATTCGACCCGGCGCGTGCTGCTGCTGATGGCGTTCCTGTGCATCATCACCGTGGTCGGCACGCTGAGCAGCCTGGTGCTCCAACACGAACTCCTCGCCCTGGTGGCGGCCTCGTCCGTGGTCGGCATCTTGATCACGGGCCGCCTCTTCGGCTACGCCGAGTTTCTGTTACTCAAGGAACGCCTGTTGCAACTCTGGGCCGCGCGCACGGGACAGGCCGAAGGACGCACCCATCAATTAACCGTGCGTCTCCAGGGATCCGCGAACTGGGAAATGCTCTGGTCGCACCTGATCGTCCGGGCTGGTCAGTTCGGGTTGCGGGGCATCTGCCTGGATGTCAACGCGCCGGCGAGCCACGAGGGCTATCATGCCCGCTGGGATCGCCTGGACGGCGACGGCGAACCGGTCGCCCCCTGGCGCGCGGAGTTCCCCTTGATGGTCCGACAGCAGCACGTCGGCCGTTTTGAGGTCAGCGGCGACCGCGGTAACGACACCGCGCGCACCCCGATCGAAGGCATCGGCGGTTGGGTCGAAGAGATCGAACAGGTGGTGGCACTGCTGATTCCCGAAACGCCCCAGCCGGCAGCGCCGGCTCCGGAACCGCAACCCGAAGCACCTCCGCTGACGACCCCGGTCATGGCCGGGCTACTCGCCGAGCCCGTGAGCGGCTGAGAAGCGTATTTTGCCTCCGAACTCCAGGGCCGGCGTGCGGCGCATGCCGGCTTTTTTCATAGCCCCGGAACAGGATCGCGAAACTCATGTCCACGCATCTATCGTCCGACAACGGTGAACTGACCGGCCTGGAGCCGGCGGAAGCACAATCGGCCTTCAATCCCTTGCAAATCGCTCTGCGGCACAAATCCCTGCTCGCCCTCGGCGGCGTGGTCGGGATGGTACTCGGCGCGCTCTTCTACGCCCAGCGCACCCCGATCTATCAGTCCAACGCTCAGCTGATCGTCATCAAGAAGCAGGGCAATCCGCTGCCCGGCGGCGACTCGGACCCGCGCGCTTACTTCTATGAAGACTACCTGGCCACGCATCAGGTGCTCATCAAGAGCCCAATTATCGTCCAGCGGGCGGTGCAAAAGCACAACCTGCGCCGTCTCCGCGCCTTCCAGGGCCAGGGCGATCCGTCCGGCGCGATTCGCGGGTCGCTCGTCGTGCTGCGCGACGGCAAGGACCTCACCGCGCCGAGCAATGTCTTGAATCTGACGTTCAGTTGCTCGGAGTCCGAGGACTCCCCCGTGGTCCTCGATGCCGTCATCGCCAGCTACAAGGACTTCCTCGACGAAAAGTACAAGAACGTCAGCGACAGCACGCTGGCGCAGATTATTCAGGCGATGGAGTCCCTGCAAAAGGAACTCAGCGAAAAGAAGAAAGCCTACGCTGCATTTCAGGTCAACAGCCCGCTGGTCTATGGCAAGAACGGCGAGAGCGGCAGTATGCAGGAGGAATGGCTTGCACAGATCCAAGCGAAATGCCTGGCCCTCAAACTGCGGAAGGCCGAACTCGACGGCCGCCTCAAGATGATTCAGCAGGCGATGGAGCAGGGGCGCGGCCGGGAAGCCCTGCTGGCTCAGATCACGGCCTCCGCCGTGCGTGGTTCGACCGGCATGAACGAAGCGAAACTGCATGAGCAAATGTTCGAGATGATGCTCAAGGAACAACTCTTGCTCGCCGACTATGGTCCGGAC
>JAEUIF010000040.1 GCA_016795185.1 Planctomycetia bacterium
CCCGCTCCGCTGTACCGTTTCACTCCGGCGCTGCGTGTCGGGCTGGAAAGCCCGACGTACTTGGCCCTATTGTAGCAAACGCGCCCAAAGCCGTTCAGCCGACGGCTGGCGTCCCGTTCGGCATGGGCTGTGCCTCCTGGAACACCTTGGCGATCATCTGTTCCAGCGGCGGGTCCTCGACGCTCAGATCGACGATGGTATGCCGGTCGAGCACCGCGTCCAGGGCCGCCGCCACCCGTGAGCGCTCGACTTTCAACTCGACCACCGGCCCGCGCCGGCCGGTTTCCTCGCCGAACTCGGCCAGGTCGGTGGGAGCGACATCGCCCGCGAAGTGCAGCCGGACCAGCTTGGCCTGGCCGAACTGCTGGCTGATGCGGCCGAGCGGGCCGTCGAAGATCACCCGCCCGTGCGTGATGACCAGCACCCGGTCGCACAGCGCTTCCACGTCGCGCATGTTGTGGCTGGTCAGCAGCATGGTCACGCCCCGACTGCGGTTGTAGTCCTTCAAGCACTTCTGAATCGTCACCTGGGCGACCACGTCCAGGCCGATGGTCGGTTCGTCGAGCAACAGCAGTCGCGGCTGGTGCAACAGGGCCGCGATCAGCTCCATCTTCATGCGCTCGCCGAGCGACAGTTCGCGCACCGGCTGCCGGCTCAGAGCAGCAACGCCGAACATCTCGGTCAACTCGCCGAGCGTGCGGCGGAACTGTTCCAGAGGCAGCGAATAGATTTCCTGATGCAGCTGAAACGAATCGGCGGCAGGTAAGTCCCACCAGAGCTGATTCTTCTGACCCATGACGAGCGAGAACTGCCGGCGAAAGGCGTCGGCCCGCTCCCAGGGAACGAAGTCGAGCACGCGGGCGGTGCCGCTGGTGGGGAAGATCAGTCCGGAGAGCATCTTGAGCGTGGTGGTCTTGCCCGCGCCGTTGGGGCCGAGAAAAGCGACCATCTCGCCCGGTTCGATGGAGAAACTGACGCCGTCGGCGGCGCGCACTTCCTTGTACTCGCGGTGGAACAGGCCGCGCACGGCCCCCAGCAGTCCTTCCTGCTTCTGAAAAACGCGATAAACCTTGGTGAGCTGGTCAGCCTCGATAATCGGCATCGGCATCCTGTCCCGGCGGACAACGCGGACCTTTCCGTCATTATATGCGCGTCGGGGAAAGTAGCCCGCCGCTCCGCGGCGGTACGAGCGGCGCAGCCGCGAGTTGAAGCGCCAGCGGTGTACGGCGCACGGGGGCGTGAATGATTGGCATACAGCCGGTGACAGAATGGCACCCGGCGCATCGACAGCGAGCCGCCGGGTTTATCCCGGCGGTGTAGCATTCTGCGAATCGCAGCACGATCTCTCGGCGACCGCACATTTCGGGCGCTTTCACGGCGGGGATAAACCCCGCCGCTCGCCGTGCTCGGTGCTTCAATCCGTTTCCTCAACCGCGTCCGGATCGCCGTAGACGTAGCTGCACCATTTGCAGGTCAGCACGGCCTGGCATTCGGGGCAGGCGAGTTGCATATCGGGCTGGTAGATGGCGGCGAGGGTTTCGCGCTGGCGCGGCCGGAAGGGTTGGCCGCAGCGCTTGCACGTCAGCGGTTGCTCGCAGAAGCTGCACTTCATGAAGGGAATCCCCTCGCCCCACGCAGGGCGAGGGGCGAGGGAGCAATCGGCCAGGTTACTTGGCGGGGACGGCGGCGATGGAGCCGGTTTCCGAGATGTAGATGTACGTGTTGGTGTTTTCGTCCTTGAAGACCTCGATGCCGAACTTCTTGGTGTCCTTGGTGAAATCGTCCTCGTTGCTCTTGCGGGCCTTCAGGTTCAGGCCGTAGAGCCAGTTCGGGTCCTTGGTCTTGCCCTGCTGGCCGTAGGCGAACGGCAGCTGCCCGCCCAGGATGACGCCGAGCAGGAAGCAGATCAGGGCCACCAGACCGATGGAAGTACGCTTCGACATGGAAACCTCGCTGTGTGAAAAAATGATCCCGGACGAACCTTCATTCCCCTCTCCCCCGGCGGG
The DNA here is from genome assembly GCA_016795185.1 of Planctomycetia bacterium. Lineage (GTDB taxonomy): Bacteria > Planctomycetota > Planctomycetia > Gemmatales > Gemmataceae > JAGVLI01. Next base: position 2,007 of record JAEUIF010000040.1, read on the forward strand.
AGTGGGGCTGGGGTGAGGGGGAAGGTGCTGCAAAGTCCACCCCTCACCCC
>JAEUIF010000050.1 GCA_016795185.1 Planctomycetia bacterium
CGCCTGCTTGCGAGTGTAGGCGGCGACCTTCTCGACGTAAGCGCGGTGGGCCTTGTCGATGGGGTCGCGCGCGGACTTGATGACGGCCGGCGCGCCGCGCAGGGCCGTCGCCAGTTCGCCCTGCGCGTTGCCCAGCTTGGCGAGCACCGCCTTCGCCGTGGATTCGACCTCGTCGAGCGCGTGCAGCAACTGCGGATAGTTCTGCGTGGTCGCCGCGCCGGCCACCTTCTTGAGCCAGACTTCATACTCCTTGAGGGCGTCTTCGAGCCCGCCGTCGGGCGTTGCGCCGCGGTTGTCGCGCCACCAGCGCGCCGTCAGCTGAAAGCGGGCCACGCGGTGCTCTTCCGGCAGCAGCTTCGGTAGGTCGGCCAGCAGCTTTTTCACATCGCCCACGGCCTTGATGCCGGCCTTCAGGGCCGCGCCGATGCGTGAGGATGCAGCGCTCGCGTCCTGCGGGTGCAGCCCCGTGCCGGTCTTGGCGATCTGCTGTAACTCGTGCAGGTCTTCTTCCAGTTCGCCGTAGACTTTGTCCGCCGACTGCTGCAATTCCTCGATTTCCTTGGCATCTCGGTCGCCTTCGCCCTGGCTGGCCACCTGTTTCGCGCTGGACAGCAGCTCGGCGAGCCGCTGGACGGCCAGCTCGATTTTTTTCGCCAGCGCTTCGCCGCCTTCCGTGAAGTGCTTCAGCCGCTTGGCGTAGTCATCCTGCTTGCCCTGCAACTCCTTGCGCGTCTGGCCGATGACTTCGTTCTTTTCGAGGGCTTCGCGGGTCGATCGGTTGACGACCGACTTGCACTGGTCGGCGACCGACTTCGCGGCTTGTTCGACCTTCTTCAGGGCTTCCAGCGTTTTGGCGTAACCGTCCACGCTAGGGTTGGCCAGGTAAACCTTGGCTTCGGACTCGTAGGTCTTGAGCAGCTTTTCCAGACCGCCGTCAGGCGCGGTGATGGCCTTGTTCTTCTTCCACCAGGCGGCGGACAGTTGCAGCTTGTCACCGGATTTCATCGTCGCCCTCGCTTCTCCAAAAGTTCCGCACGGCTTGTCGTCGAGTCTATCGCCCCCGATTGATTGCTTCAACGCCCGGCCCAACGCTACGGTTACGCGGACGAGATGCAATCGGTTCGGATTTTCGCGCGGCAGCGGCAAAGTTCGGCACGGCGCATGCCGATAGTGATAACGGGTCGGACTGCCCACAGCGCGCCGTCGTACCCGCCGAGCGAGGCCACCATGTCACGCCGACGACGCCGAATCGCAATCATCCTGGGCGGCATGCTGGCGCTGGCCGTCACCTTCGTGGTTGGGGTGCGGCTCTACCTGTCGTCGGCGGCGGGCCGGGCCCTGGTCCGCGACAAGTTGCAGGCACTTTACGGCGGGCCGGTGGAACTCGACGCCGTGGACATCGGCTGGCGCGGCATGACGATCCACGGCTTGCGGCTGTTCGAGGCCGGGCCGGACGCCGCGGGCGAACCCTGGCTTCAGGTCGCCGATGTCTGGACCGACGTGACGTTCGGCGAAGTGCTGCGCGGCGTGGCCGCGCCGCGGCAGGTGCAGCTGGCGGGCGCCCAGGCCCTGCTGCGCTTCGACGAAGCCGGCCATTTGCTGACGCGCCTGCCTTCGGGCCGAGGGCACAGCGGCGCTTGGCCGCACATCGCGCTGACGGATACGCAAGTCACGCTCCGCCAGGCGGGAAGGCCCGACCTGACGATTCAAAACGTCCGCGCCGAGGTGCGGTCCGATGCCGGTCGGTTGCTGGTCGCCGGCCGCGCCGCGGATACCGTCTGGGGCGAATGGACCCTCGACGCCGTCGTCGATCCGGCGGGCAGCGCCCATACGCTCGCGCTGAAGAGCCCTGCCGTGGCGTTCGACGGCGCGCTGCTGAAACTGCTGCCCTTCATCCCCGCCGCCGTCTGGCAGCAGGTCGAAGCGGCCGGCGTCACGGCGGCCGAGATCCGCGTCTGGTACGATCCGGCCGAAGCCCGCGTCCACTACCGGGCGGAGCTGAAGCCCGCCGGCATCAGCGGCCGGCTGGCGGTGCTGGAACTGTCCGTGGACGAACTGCGCGGCCAGATCGTCATCGAGAACCAGGTGGTGCATTTCCGCGACATCACCTGCCGCACGGCGGACGGCACACTCGCCGGCAACGGAGAACTCGACTTCGGTCACACGCTCAACCGTGTGCTGTTCCAGGTGGCTGCCAGGCGGCTCGACCTGCGCCGCTTGCCGGCATCGTGGGGCTTGCCGGAGAAAATCGCCGGCCGACTGACGGGCCAGGCCGATTTGCAGCTGCACTTCGAGAACGGCCGCCCCACGCCCCGCGGCACCGGGCAGGCGGTCATCGAGGAAGCGAAACTCGGCGGCGTGCCGGCGGAGCCGATCCGGTTGCGTCTCGGCCCGGCGAAGGAACAGTTGCGCTTCGTTCCCGATCAGGACGACCCGCAAGGCCGCGCGCCGCGCGCGCCGGCGGTCGCCTTGCTGTGCTGTCTGCAAGCCCCGCCGCCGCTGGTCGTCGAGGTCGATGCCAGGCTGAAGGACGCCGATCTGGCGGAACTGCTGCGCGGGCTGGCGGTCGAGACGCCGGTCGCCATCAGTGGCCGGGGTTCCGCCGAGATAACCTTGCTCGTGCCGGTGGACGGTGCGCGCAACCCGAAGACCTATCGCGTGCAAGGACGCTTGCACGCGCCCGTGTGCCGGGTGGCCGGACTCGAACTGCGCGACCTGCGGGCCGACGTTGCTTACGCCGACGGTGTGCTGGACGTGCTCGACGGCCGCGCAGCGTTGCCCGCGCCAGACGGCAAGCCGGGCACCCTCACCACCACCGCGCGGCTGGAGCTGTTTCCGAGCGGCCAGCTGACGGCGAAGTTCCAGATGGAACATGCCGTGCAGCCGGTGCTGCAAAGCCTGCTCGCCGGCGCGGGCATTCCGGTCAGCGGGCTGGTGTCCGGCGGCGGCGAGGTCAGCGTGCCCATCGACCGGCTGCGCGAAGTGGCGGCCTGGCAGGCGCGCGGCATGATGGCCAGCCCGCGGCTGGCATACCGCCCGTGGGCCATCGATGAGGTGCGCGCGGCATTGCACCTGGCCGACGGCGTCCTGTCGATTCCCCAGTTTTCGGCGAAGCTCGACGGCGCTGCGTTGGAAGGCGAGGCCCGGCTGCCGCTCGATGCCGCCAGCGCCAGCCGCGCGGTGGTGCGGTTCACCGACCTCGATGCCGCCTGGGTGGCCCAGCAGGCGAACATTGTCCCGGTAGCGCTCGACGGCAAGCTGCATGGCACGGCCGAGCTGACGATTCCCGCCGCCGGGAAGGGAGAGCCGCGCGTGCCCGTGCTGCAAGTGGAGACGCAGTCGTCGCGCGTGCGGGTCGAAGGCATCGCCGCCGATCGCGTCCAGGCCGGGCTCACCTGGCGCAACGGCCAGGCGGAATACCGCGTGCAAGGCGATCTGCTCGGTGGTCGCTTGCAGCTCAACGGCCAGTGGCCCGGCGAAGGACGGCTGCGGCTCGAACGGGTGCTGCTGTCGCGCTGGCATCAGCTGGTCGCGGACGCGCTGCGCGCCGAACGCATTCGCGGTCGGCTCGACCTCGACCTGACGTTCCGCCGCGAGGGCGAGGGCGAGGGCGAGGGCGAGCCCGCGACCCTGACGGGCACCGGTCGCGTGACCCTGACGCGCCTGCGCTGGGGCGACGTGGAACTGGCCGAAACCGTGGCCGGCGACCTGCTGCTGACGCCGGAGCAACTGCAAGTTCCCAGCCTGTCCGGCAACGTGGCCGGCGGGCTGCTGTTCGGCCAGCTGAACTGGGACTTGAACCGTCCCGAACGGCGACGCATCCGTCTGCGCGTACAGCAGGCCGAGAGCGCTCGCCTGCTCGCCTTCTGGCCGGGGATCGCGGCCGGTTCGTCCGGCCCCGTGGACCTGCGCTACAACAGCAGTCTCGGCAAGGAATGGCGCGGCACCGCCGAGGTCTCCATGGCGCGCGGCTGGCTGGCCGGGCTGGAAGTCGCCGAGTGGCGCGTGCCGGCGCGCGTCAGCTACTGTCCCGTTTCGGGCCGGGGCGAGCTGGAAGTGCCGGAAACCCAGGTGCAAGCGGCCCAGGGCCGGGCGCAGGGGCAACTGAACCTCACCTGGGGCGAGGACCAGCGGCTCGATGCCCGCGTCACGTTCTTCGGCGTCAAGCTGCGGTCCCTGCTGAGCACCGCCGGCATCGAAGGCATCGGCAGCGGCGATCTCAACGGCCGACTGGAACTGTCGGGCAGCAACGTCCGCTCGGCCGACGACCTGACCGGCAGCCTGGATGCGACCCTGAAGCAAGGCCAAATCTTCGACCTGCCGCTCTTCAAGCAACTGGCTCGCTTCATCGCGCCGGGGCAGGCGGCGTCGGCGTTTCACGACGGCCAATTGCGCGCCCGGCTCAACCGCGGCGTGGTCCAGGTCGAATGGCTGCGGCTGCGCGGGCCGTTCCTGCAAGCGCAGCTCACCGGCACCGTCACGCTGCAAGGCCGGCTCGACATGGAAGCCACGGCCAATCCTGGCTTGCCCGGCGAGGACATGGCTGCCATTCGTGTGCTGGGCATGCGTATGCCGGCAGTGGGCGCGCTGCCCAGCACGCTCATCAACCAGGCGAGCGGCTTCCTGGTCCGCCGCTTGATTCATCTCGACATCAACGGCACGGTGCGCAATCCGGCCATCCAGGTCCGGCCGCTGCGCAACCTGAGCGGCGATGCCTTGCGCTTCTTCCTCACCTTGCCCGGACGCTGAAAGCCGCTCACCTGGCCGCTGGCGCTGGGTGCCATGCCCACGGCTTTGCGTGGGCATGGGAAGC
>JAEUIF010000051.1 GCA_016795185.1 Planctomycetia bacterium
CTGACGCGCACCGCGAAGGCGGACAAACTCGTCAAGCGCGAGCCCGCGCCGTTCGTCGAGGTGCATCCGCAGGACGCCGAGAAGCTCCAGGCGCGCGACGGCGATCTGATGCAGGTCTCCAGCCGGCGCGGCACGGTGCAGTTGCCCGCGCGGCTGAGCGAGGGCGTCTCGCCCGGTATGGTCTTCGTGCCGTTCCACTGGGGCGACCTCTTCGGCGAGGGGAACGCGGCGAACTACTTGACCATCAGCGCCATTGGCCGCGTGGCCAAGCAACCAGAACTGAAATTCTGCGCGGTCAATCTGGAAAAAGTGCTCGCGACTCCGTCCGAGCACAATGGCGTCCACGACGCCAGCGCAGCCATCCCTGATCTGAGCTTCCTGGAAAGGTGATTGCCATGCACCTGCGCGCGTTCCTGAAGGCAGGGCACACACCGTCGTTGCTGTGTGCCTTTCTGTACTTCGACATCAGCTTCATGGTCTGGGTGCTGCTCGGGGCGCTGGCCAACGCCATCGTCCCGGACCTCGGCTTGAACGATGCCGAGCGCGGCCTGATGATTGCCCTACCGCTGCTGGGCGGGGCGTTGCTGCGGTTGGTGCTGGGGCTGCTGACCGATCATATTGGCGCGCGGCGTACGGGCATCATTGGCCTGTCGCTGACGGTCCTGCCCTTGCTGCTCGGCTGGCTCTGGGCCGACAGCTTCCCGGCCATCTTGCTCGTCGGTTTGCTGCTGGGCGTCGCCGGCGCGAGCTTTGCCGCGGCGCTGCCCCTGGCCAGCCGCTGGTATCCCCCGCAGTATCAGGGCCTGGCGATGGGCATTGCCGGCGCGGGCAATAGCGGCACGGCGCTGGCCACCTTTTTCGGCCCGCGCCTGGCGCTCTGGATGGGCTGGCAGGGCGTCTTCGCGCTGGCACTCGTGCCCATCGTGCTGACGCTGCTGGTCTTCATCATCTTCGCCAAGGACAGCCCGAACCAGCCGCCCGCGAAGCCGTTGCGGGACTACGCCTCGGTGCTCAAGCTCGCGGATACCTGGTGGTTTTGCCTGTTCTACTCCGTGACCTTCGGGGGCTTCGTCGGGCTGGCGAGCTTCCTCAACAGCTTCTTCAAGATCCAGTACGAACTGGATGCGGTGAGCGCCGGCAACTTCGCCACGCTCTGCGTCATCGCCGGTTCGCTGCTACGGCCCGTGGGCGGCTACCTGGCCGACCGCCTCGGCGGCATCCGCATGCTGACCATGCTGTATCTCGGCGTGGGCGCGGTGATGCTCGGCCTGTCGGGCCTGCCGCCGCTGCTGCCGGCCACGCTGCTGCTCTTCCTGGGCATGAGCATGCTCGGCATGGGCAACGGTTCGGTCTTTCAGCTGGTGCCGCAGCGTTTCCCGAAGGAAATCGGCGTCTTGACCGGCCTGGTGGGCGCGGCGGGCGGCATCGGCGGGTTCTTCCTGCCCAACTTGCTCGGCACGCTGCGGTATGTCAGTGGCACCTTCGCAGGCGGCTTCTTCATCTTCGGGCTGTGTAGCATCGCCTGTGCTGCCGCGCTGCTGCACGTCAGCCGGACCTGGGAACGGACCTTCGTCGCCCAGGGCGGCCTGGCCACCACCGCCGAGCAGCCCGTCGTCGCACCTCTGGAACCTGCCGCCGTCAGCCTGGCCGTCGAGGAGAGCGCATCATGATTGCCGCAACACGTCGTCCCACCCTGGTCGTGGTCGGCACCGGCATGGCCGGCGGCAAGGTCGTCGAGGAAGTGCTGGCCCGCGCGCCGGAGCGCTTCACGATCCGCATGTTCGGCGCGGAGCCGCATGGGACTTACAATCGGATCCTGCTTTCCAGCGTGCTTGGCGGCACGCAAGAAGTGAGCCGGCTGTGGCTCAATCCGCTCGAATGGTATGAGGAGCGGGGCATCAAAGTCCATGCCGGCGTGAAGGCCGAACGCATCGACCGCGACGCCCAGACGGTCAGCGGCGCGGGCGGCAAGGTCGTCGAGCCTTACGACTACCTGGTACTCGCCACGGGCTCGCGGCCCTTCGTGCCGCCGCTGCCCGGCAGCGATTTGCCCGGCGTCTTCGTGTTTCGCACGCTGGAGGACTGTGGGGCCATTAGCAGCCACGCGCAAGATTGCGAAAGCGCCGTGGTCATCGGCGGCGGCCTGCTGGGGCTCGAAGCCGCGCGCGGTCTGCTGAGCCACGGGCTGGACGTGACCGTGGTCGAGGTCGCACCGCACCTGATGCCGCAGCAACTCGACACGGCGGGCGGCGAGGTATTGCAGCGCAAACTCGAAGCCCTCGGCCTGCGCTTTCGCCTGCGGACGCAGACGGCTGAAATCCTGGGCGATGCCAGCGGTATTCGCGGCGTCCGCTTCCAGGACGGCAGCGAACTGGATGCCGACCTGGTCGTCATTTCCTGTGGCATTCGGCCCAACGTCGAAACGGCAAAGTCGGCTGGCTTGCCGGTGGAGCGCGCCATCGTCGTGGACGACCAGCTGCGCACCGCCGACCCTGCGATCTTCGCGCTGGGTGAATGCGTGCAGCATCGGGGTCAGCTGTTCGGGCTGGTCGATCCCGTGTACGAGCAAGCGCGGGTGCTGGCCGACGTCCTGACCGGCTCGCAACCGCAGGCGATTTATCAAGGCTCTCGGCTGGCCACGACCCTGAAAGTCATGGGCGTCGACCTCACCGTGATGGGCGATGTCCAGGGCGCACCCGATTGCGAGGTCGTCAGCCATCGCGAACCGGCGCAGGGCGTCTACAAGAAACTGATCGTCAAGGACGGCCGCCTCGCCGGCGCGATTATCCTGGGCACGCCTGATCGCGGCGGGCTGATTCAGCGTCTGTTCAAGCAGCAGGAGCAACTGAGTGGTCCGCCCATCGAGTTGGTCACTGGCTCGGATCGCGATGCCCTGCTGGCCGAGGCCGGCAAGGTCGATCTCAGCGCCCTGCCGGACGACACGCAAATCTGCAATTGCAATACCGTCGCCAAGGGCACCATCGTCGCCGCGATTCGTTCCGGCCAGCAATCGGTGGAAGCGCTCGGCAAATGCACGCGCGCCGGCACCGGCTGCGGCACCTGTCAGCCGCTGTTGCAGCAACTGATCGACTCCTGTGGCGGCGCGAAGCCGGCCCCGAAGGCCAAGAACAAGATCGAGGTCATGAAGGAGCAGAAGGACGGGCTCGACGCCTTGCCGGACCTGCTGCGCCTGGCCGAGCACAATCGCTGGGAGGAGATGACCGAGAACGACAAGCAGCGTTCCAAGTGGTTCGGCCTGTTTTACCGCGTGCCGACGCCGGGGAACTTCATGCTCCGGCTGCGCATGGAAGCCGGCCAGAGCAGCGCCCGCCAGTTCCGGGTCATCGCCGATCTGTCCGATCAGTACGGCAAGGGTTTCTGCGACCTGACCACCCGGCAGCAGATTCAGCTGCGCTGGTTCACCCTGGCGGACCTGTCCGACATCTGGCGGCGGCTCGCGGCAGTCGGTTTGCACAGCAAGCAAACCGGCATGGACAACGTCCGCGGGGTTTGCGGTTGTCCGCTCGGCGGGTTGACGCCGCACGAGTTGCTCGACGCCTCGTCGGTGATCCGGGAATTCAATCAGCTGGTGCTGGATAACAAGGAATTCAGCAACCTGCCGCGCAAGTTCAATGTGACCATCACCGGCTGCCTGGAGAACTGCTGCCATACCGAGACGCAGGACGTGGCCCTGGTGCCGGCGTACCGAGAACTCGAAGGGCAGCAGGTCAATGGCTTTAACGTGCTGGTCGGCGGCAAGCAGGGCTCTGGCGGCTACCGGCCCGTATCCCCGCTCGACGTCTTTGTGCCGCCTGCGGAAGCGGCCCGTTTGTGTGCGGATATCACTCGCATCTTCCGCGACTACGGTTCCCGCATCAGCCGGACGCGCGCCCGTCTGGCGTTCCTGGTCGAAGATCGCGGCGTTGTCTGGTTCCGCCGGGAACTCGAACAGCGCTGGGGGCAGCCGCTGCACCGCGCCGGCACGGACCTGCGCAAGAAGCACCATACCGATCACCTCGGCATCCACCCGCAACGGCACAGCCCGCGTGACTCTGGCCCAGCGTTGTTCCACGTTGGCATGCTGGTGCCGGTCGGCCGTCTGACCACCTCGCAGATGCGCGGCGTCGCGGACATCGCCGAGCGCTATGGCAACGGCGAAATTCGCGTCACGGTCGCGCAAAACCTGATCGTGCCGAACATCCCCGAATCGCGCATCGGCGCGCTGTCCGACGAACCGCTGTTCCAGGAGTTGCCCTTCGACCCGTCGCCGATCATGCGCGGCCTGGTTTCTTGCACCGGCAACGACTATTGCCACATGGCCCTGATCGATACCAAGAAGTACGCGATCGAGTCCGCGCGCGAACTGGAGAAGCGCACCACCGGCCGCAAGCTGCAACCTCTGACGGTCCACTGGTCGGGCTGCCCGGCCGGCTGCGGTATGCACCAGGTGGCGACCATTGGATTGCAAGGCTGCCGTTCGCGGATCAACGGCCAGGTGGTCGATGCGGTGCATATCAGCGTGAACGGCAAGTCCGGACCGACGCCGGTCGTCGCCACCGACATCATGTACGATGTGCCGTGCGAGCGGCTGGCCGATGCGCTCGAACCACTCGTCAGTTACCTGCCGCGCGGTTAGTGCCCGGTTTGGCGAGTGGCTTCACGCGCTAACCAGCCGGCATTCAAGCCGTTTGCCCACCGCCTTGGCGTAGCGCAGCAACGTTTCGAGCGTTGGATTCTCGGTGTGGCCGTTCTCTAACCGGCTGAGCGTCGCCTTGTCCATGCCAGAGCGCTCCTGCACCTCAGCGAGGCTCAAGCCAGCCGCTTCGCGAGCCTTCTTCAGTTCTTGGAGCAGCAACCGCATGTCCAGGTAAATGCCGTGAGACACGAACGGGCCGCTGATCTCGCCGCTGGCAGTCAGTTGTTCCGCAGTCGGTCGGTCCTTGAATTTCTCGCGGATCGCTGCGTGGCGGGCGCGATCTTCCGGGGTCCAATGCGTCTTTTTTTGTACGCGCTTGATATCCATGATGCTCCTCACGTTATCCGCCCAGTGGGGGCGTTTCATAGGCGGTGACCGGGTACGCCATGCGCGGGTCGTCCATCACTTCTTCCCAGACGACGGCAATGTGCCTCCCCGTTCTGGTCCAGCCGAAAATGATCGGGCTTCCCGTGGTTCGACTGATCGTTTCGCGGTTGTCTTCATTTTGCAATACGTCTTCAACCTCTTCTTTCGTCACGCCGTTCATGGCGATGTGCTGCACGTTGCCCGTAGGTTCATCGTCCGGGTCCCACAGAACTTGCAAGAACCTCATGCCATCCTCCTGGAGGCCTGGATGGTTCACCGACCAGCACTTCACGGCCTCGGCATGAATTTGTAATCGACTCTCGTGTGGAACAAGCTCTCCGGTAGTCAAATCACCAGTAACGCGCCGACGATACCTGCGGCCTCATTCCGTATCGTACACCGGCGTTGATTAATACGTCAACCGCGTTCGTCGAAACCCAAAATGGCTGAAGCGGCTCCCGGACTTCCAGGGACTTCCATGTCACCGCACTCCGTTCTTGCGGAACGCCGATTGTGACCTATATTCATGGAAGCAGTCCGTTTCGCATTCATACCTTTATCCCGCGCTCGGGATGGCGCTCCAGGAGAGTCTTCATGCATCGCTGGCTGTCGCTCACCGTGTATTGCTGCCTGCCCCTGTGCTGGGCGTGCAGTGCATCTTCGCAAACCGAGCCACCGGACGACGGCGAACCCGCCCAGGTCTGGCAAGTCAAGGCGGCCTCCAAGGACTGGCCCACGTTTCGCGGCCCCAATCGCGACGGCATGTCCCCGGAAAAGGGCCTGCTGAAGCAGTGGCCACCCACCGGCCCGGCGCTATTCTGGAAAGAGCCGGCCAAGGGCATTGGCGAGGGCTTTTCGAGCGTGTCGGTGTTTGGCGACAAGATCTTCACGATGGGCGATGTGGGCGATAGCTCCTTCGTCTTCGCCCTGGATCGGGCCACCGGCAACAAGCTCTGGGAAACCAAGGTCGGCAAGTCCGGCTCGCCCGGCGGCTACAAGGGCACCCGCTGCACCCCGACCTACGACGAGGAACTGGTCTACGCCCTGGGGCAGAACGGTGAATTTGTCTGCCTGCAAGCGGCCGACGGCAAGGAAGTCTGGCGCAAGGACTTTCGCAAGGACTTTGGCGGCAACGTCGGCGGCTGGGGCTACAGTGAATCGCCGCTGATCGATGGCGAAAAGCTAGTCTGCACCCCGGGCGGCAAGGACGCGACCATCGTCGCCCTGAACAAGAAGAACGGCGACGTGATCTGGAAGTGCGGCATCCCCGGCGAGCGGGCCGAGTACGCGTCGATGGCCATCGCCGAAGTGGGCGGCATTCGGCATTACGTCCAGCTGATGGCCAAGAACGTGGCCGGCGTGGCGGCGAAGGACGGCAAGCTGCTCTGGACCTACGACAAGCTGGGCAACAACACGGCCAACGCGCCGACGCCGCTGGTCAAGGGCGACCATGTCTTCGTGGCGGCGGGTTACGGCAAGGGCGGCGCGCTGCTCAAGCTCACGGCCAGCGGCGGTTCCGTCAATGCGACGCAGGTCTACTACAGCGAGGACTTGAAGAACCGCCACGGCGGCGTGGTGCTGGTCGGCAAGCACCTTTATGGCGACAAGGACGACAGTGGCAATCCCTGGTGCGCCGACTTCATGACCGGCAAGACCGTCGGCACCTGGAAAAAGCAGAGTAAGGGCAACGGCTCGATGTCGATCGTCTACGCTGACGGCTTCCTGTATTGCCGCTATCAGAATGGCATCATGGCCCTGGTGGAAGCATCGCCCAACGGCTACCGCGAAACCGGCTCGTTCAAGATTCAAAACAGCAAGGGGCCAAGCTGGCCGCATCCCGTGATCGTCGATGGCAAGCTCTACCTGCGCGAGCAGGACATGCTCTGGTGCTACAACGTGAAGGGCAAGTGACGGTCAGTTCGTCCAACTCGTTGTCGCAAAGGCTACAGGGTTCTCCCGTGCGTATTCCAAACTTCGATGACCTTCGGGCAGAACGAACTCGGAAGCGTGGTGTCTGTTGCTCCTCGTACGCACAGAGGGTGCATCCGAACCCGCGCTTCTACAAGTACTACTGGTGGGTGTTTTGGGATCAGAGCCCAGCCGATGGGAATGAATTCCTTGGCAATAGTTACCGCCTGAACACCGCCACTGCTATGGAATTGGTCGCTAGATTGAAGGTGAAGAGCGAGTTGTACTGGCTCTACAACCGCCAGCTACCTCGCCGGGATTCGGCCAACCCCTTCGATCCCGACCACCCACGATGGGCGGGCGTCGAGTGGGCCTTGGCTTATGATGACGATCTGGACCCCGTGGCTGCGGAGCCGCTGGCTGGCCACAAGTAAGGCTAAAGCGGGTGCCGTTGCGGGGAGGGCGAGGCTCCAGCCGAGCCGCACACTACCGGCGGTTCGCGGCTCGGCAGGAGCGTGCCCTACAAGAATCATTTTTCGGTAGACCGACTCGTGGGGCCCGCACAGCGGCCCCTACAGACTTTCGTCCAACCCACCTCTATAACAACTCTGGCAAGGTGTTCGCCTCGACCTCCCGGAGTTTGTCCTCTCCCATGCCTCCCTGCGTGGACTGCGGCCAGGAAACCGACCGGGACGCCATGTTCGGGCCGCCGGACGAACTGCGCTGCCGGGCCTGCGTCCGGAAGTTGGAGGAACGACTCGCGCCGGAGCCGACGCAGGATGCACCGACGCGCGGTCCATACATTACCTACGCGGTGATGCTGACCTCGGTCGCGACCACGCTGGCATTCTGGTCGAAAGTGCCGGTGGTGGTGGATTATCTGCCGATGCTGCCACGCACGACCATCTGGGACGGCCAGGTCTGGCGGCTATTCACCACCTGCTTCCTGCACGGCGACCCACTGCACCTGCTCTTTAACCTGTACTGGGTCTGGGTCTTCGGCTCGCTGCTCGAACAGTGGTTGGGGCCGCTGCGCTACACGGGCCTGCTGGTGCTGTTCGCCCTCGGTTCGTCGGCCGCCCAGTTCGCGGTGGAAGGGCCAGCGGTCGGGCTGTCGGGCGTCGGCTTTGCGTTCTTCGGGCTGTTCTACGCCTTGCGGCTGTACAAGGATTTCGCCGCCGCCGTCCTGACGCCCGTGACCGTGCAAATCTGGGTGATGTGGTTCTTCGTCTGCATTGCCCTGACCTACGCGGACGTGATGCCGGTGGGCAACACGGCGCACGGCGTCGGGGCCATCCTGGGCTGGCTGGTCGGCCGGGCCGTTCTCGCACGGCATACCTCAGCCTGGTTGGGCGCGGTGACCTTTCTGGTGATGCTCCTCACCGGCGCGGCGGTCTATCAGCCCTGGAGCGGCGACTACGCCTGGCACCAGGGTTACACGCTGGCCCAGCGCGGCCAGTACGAGGAAGCGCTGGCCTGGTATCGACGGGCCGCGCGGACCTATCCCGAGCATCGCGACGTGCAGGACTCCATCCGTGCGCTGGAATTGAAGATCGAATGGCGGGATCGGCCCCGCACACCGCAGGAGAAGTAACGTGCCGCCGTTAACCGCCGCCGTGGTCGGAACGGGCTTCATTGGCCCGGTGCATGTCGAAGCGTTGCAGCGCCTGCGCCGGCCGGTGGCGGGCATTCTCGCTTCGTCTCCCGCCAAGGGGCGCCAGGCCGCTGCGGACCTCGGCCTGCCGCGCGCCTACGAGAGCTACGAGGAACTGCTGGCTGATCCCAGCGTCAACGTCGTTCACCTGGCCTCGCCGAACCGGCTGCACTTCGAGCAGTGCAAGTTGGCCTTGGCGGCTGGCAAGCACGTCGTCTGCGAGAAGCCGCTGGCGATGAACTCGCGGGAAACCGCCGAACTGGTCCGCATCGCCCAGGCCACGCGCGTCGTTTCGGCGGTCTGCTACAACGTGCGTTTCTACCCAATCTGCCTGGAAGCCCGCCAGCGCATCGCCGAGGGACTACTGGGCGACATCTATCACGTTACGGGCTCCTACGTGCAGGACTGGCTGCTGCACGAGACGGATTTCAACTGGCGCGTGCTGGCGGATGAAGGCGGCGCGCTGCGGGCCGTGGCGGACATTGGCACGCACTGGCTCGATCTCGTCACCTGGATCGTCGGCCGGGAGATCAGCGCGGTCTGCGCCGATCTGAAGACGTTTCTCCCCGTGCGGCAGCGGCCCAAAGGCTCTGTCGAGACGTTTCAAAGCAAACTCGGCAAGCCGCCGGCGACCGAGCCGATCACGATCGACACGGAGGACTACGGCTCGGTGCTCTTCCGGCTGCAAGGCGGCGGCAATGGTTGCTGCACGGTGTCGCAGGTCAGCGCGGGCCGCAAGAACAGCTTGCGCTTCGAGATCGCCGGCAGCAAGGGATCGCTGGCCTGGAACAGCGAGCGACCGAACGAACTCTGGGTCGGCTACCGCGACCGGCCCAATGAACTCCTCGTGCGCGACCCGGCATTGCTGCGCGCGCCCGCGAACCGCTACGCCGGCACCCCGGGCGGTCATAACGAGGGCTTCGTCGATACCTTCAAGCAACTGTTCCGGTCGATCTACGAATACATCGAAGGCGGCGACCGCGAGAGCCGGCCGTTCGCTTCGTTCACCGACGGCCACCGCGAAGTGCTGCTCTGCGAAGCGATCCTGAAGAGCCAGCAGTCGGGACAATGGGCTACGATCTAATCCCAAGCCGGCCGCCTGGCGGCCGTGAGGTCTCGCCATGCAACTCGGCTTCGTCAGCGCCATTCTGGGTGACCTGAGCCTCGAAGACGTCTTGAAGTTCGCGGCGGATGAGGGCTTCACCTGCATCGAGCCGATGTGCTGGCCGCCCGGCGGCGCCACGCGCCGCTACGCGGGCATCACGCACATAGATGTGAACAATTTGGGCGACGAACAGGAAGGGCGCATTCGCGACCTGACGAAGCGGCACGGCGTCGCGCTGTCATCGCTGGGCTACTACCCGAACCCGCTCGACCCCGACGCGGAGCACCGCCGTGTGGTGGTCGAGCACCTGAAGCGCGTCATCGCCGCCGCGCCGAAACTTGGCCTGAACGTGGTCAATACGTTCATCGGCCGCGACCACACGAAGAGCGTCGAGGACAACTGGCCCGTGCTGAAATCGGTCTGGCCGGACATCGTGCAGCACGCCGAGACGCATGGTGTGCGCATCGGACTGGAGAATTGCCCGATGCTATTCAGCCAGGATGAGTGGCCCGGCGGCAAGAACCTGGCGACCACGCCATCGCTCTGGCAGCGGCTGTTCGACGAGTTGCCGAGCCGGCACCTGGGGCTGAACTTCGACCCTTCTCATCTGGTCTGGCAGCACATAGATTATGTCCGTTGCGTGCGCGAGTTCGGGTCGCGGATCGTCCATTTCCACGCCAAGGACACGCGCATCGACCACGACCGGCTGCACGCTGTCGGCATCATGGGGCTGGGCTGGCACACGCCCAAGCTGCCGGGCCTCGGCGACGTCAACTGGGGCGCGCTGCTCAGCGTGCTGTCCGATACCGGCTACAACGGCCCGGTGTGCATCGAGGTCGAAGACCGGGCTTACGAAGGCTCCTTGGCCGACCGGCAGCGTGCCCTGCGGCAGAGTAAACGCTTCCTGGAACAGTTCCTCAGCTAAGCCGCTCGCGGCTTTGCAACCCACTCATGACAGAACCTTTCGGCATTGCCCTGGTCGGCTGCGGCACCGTGGGCGGCGGCGTGGCCAAGTTGCTGCTCGAACAGGGGCAGCGGCTGGCGGAACGCGCCGGCCGGCCGCTGGCGCTGCGTCGAGTAGTGGTGCGTGACGTGGGCAAGGCCCGCGCCGCCGCCATCCCGGCGAACCTCATCGGCGCGGAGTTGCAGACAGCGCTCAACGACCCGGAAGTCCAGGTCGTGGTCGAACTGGTCGGCGGCACCGACTGGGCGCGGCGCGCCATCCTCGCGGCACTGGCGGCGGGCAAGCACGTGGTCACGGCGAACAAGGCCGTGCTGGCCGAACATGGTACGGAAGTCTTCGACGCAGCCCGCAAGCACGGCCGGGCCGTGGCCTTCGAGGCGTGCGTCATGGGCGGTGTGCCCGTGGTCGCGGTACTGGGACAATCGCTGGCCGCCAACCAGGTGCTGTCGCTGCAAGGCATCCTCAACGGCACCTGCAATTTCATCCTCACCGGCATGAGCGCGCAAGGCCGCAGCTATGCCGAAACTCTCGCGGAGGCCCAGCAGCGCGGCTACGCCGAGGCGGACCCGACCCTCGACGTGGACGGCACCGACGCCGCCCACAAGCTGGCCATCCTGGCACAGCTCGCGTTCGGCGCGACCGTGCCCGTGCCGAGCATCGACCGGCGGGGCATCGCCGAGATTCACAACCTCGATATTCGCTTCGCCCAGGAACTCGGCTACACGATCAAGTTGCTCGGCGAAGCCTGGCTCGACGCGACGACCCGGCAACTGGCCCTGCATGTTTCGCCCGTGCTGCTACGACATCTGACCTTGCTGGCCCAGGTGCGTGGCGCCGATAACGCCATTCGCATCACCGGCGATGCCGTCGGCGAAACGCTGCTCTATGGACGTGGGGCGGGCCAGATGCCAACGGCGAGTGCTGTGGTCGCCGACCTCATCGACCTGGCCGTCGGCCGCGCGCAGCGGACCTTCCAGGCCATGAAGCTCTGGTCGGGCGGGCCGTCGAACGTGGTGCTCCGGCCGTCCGCCACGGTGCGCAGCCGGTTCTACCTACGTCTGCAAGTCGCCGACCGCCTGGGCGTGATGGCCGACGTGACGCGCTGCCTGGCCGACCACCGCATCAGCATCGCTTCCGTGGTGCAGCACGAAGCGCCCGAGGACCACGAGGAAGGCACCGTGCCTCTGGTCATCATGACGCACACGGCGCTGACCGAGGTCTTCCGCGCCGCCGTGGCCGCCCTGGACCGCCTGGGGTGCATCGTCTCCCCGAGCGTATACTATCCGGTGGAAGACTGAAGCCTCTAGAGTCGGCTCGCGCGATATGACGCATCGAAAACCGAGTGCCATTTCATGAAATACGCCATCATCATCCCCGACGGCTGCGCCGACGAACCGCAGGAATCGCTGGGCGGCAAGACGCCTTTGCAGGCGGCGCGGACGCCGAACATGGACCGGCTAGCCCAGATGGGCGTGGTCGGACGGGCCAACAACGTGCCTCCTGGCCTGACGCCGGCCAGCGACGTGGCTACCCTCAGCCTGTTCGGCTACGATCCGTCGAAGGTCTACACCGGCCGGTCGCCGCTCGAAGCCGCCGCGATGGGCATCAAGCTCGGCGGCACCGATTGGGCGATTCGCTGCAACCTCGTCAACGTGGAAGACGGCCTGATGCGCGACTTCACGGCGGGCCATATCAGCAGCGAGGAGGGCCGCGAACTCATCGCCCAGGTCAACGAGGTCATCGGCGGCGAGTACGATTCGCCGGACCTGGTGAACGTCAAGGTCCGCATGGAGTTTCATCCCGGCGTCGGCTACCGGCATTGTCTGGTCTACCGCACGTCCGGCCTGCCCGCGCCGTTTGAAGACACCACGAAGACGCAACCGCCGCACGACATTCCCGACCAGCCGGTGGCGGACTACCTGCCGAGCGGCCCCGGCGGCGACCTGATGCGGGCCCTGATGGAGCACAGCAAGCAGGTGCTGGCCGACCACCCGGTCAACCAGCAGCGGCGCGCCGCGGGCAAGCGGCCCGCCACGCAAATCTGGCTCTGGGGTCAGGGACGCGCGCCGCAGTTGGTGCCGTTCGTGAACCTGCATCGCAAGCACGGGGCGATCATCAGCGGCGTCGATCTCGTGCGCGGGGTCGGCATCCTGATCGGCTGGAAGCGGCTCGACGTGCCCGGCGTTACCGATTACCTCGACAACGACTATGCCGCACAAGGCCAGGCGACCCTCGACGCGCTGAAGTCCTACGATGTCGTCTGCGCCCACGTCGAAGCGCCGGACGAGGCTTCGCACGAAGGCCGGGCCGACGAGAAGGTGAAGGCCCTCGAACGCATCGACGAGCAAATTGTCGGCCCGCTGCTGGAGAAGATGCCCTACCTCGGTGACTGGCGCATCCTGGTGTCGCCCGACCATCGCACGCCGCTGCGGACGCGCGCCCATGCCCACGGCGCGGTGCCATTCGTCATCGCCGGCACCGGCATTCAGTCCAAGGGGCAGGCGACATATGATGAAGTCGTGGCCGCCGCCAGCGACCTGGCGTTCGATCCAGGGCACCAGCTGATGCGATTCTTCCTGGGATAGCCGTGCTAAACCGCAAGCGGGGCGCACGAAGACGGTTCGATTTCTTGCCCTGCCTCGTCATCTTCCGGTATCATTAGGTCTGGTCGCCATTCGCGGAGGATGCCGTCTCATGATGCGGAAGTTGCTGGCCCTGGCCGTCGCTCTGGTCCTGGTGGGTTCGTCCTTCGCGGCCGATGCCAAGAAGATTACGTTGCGTTGGTATGGGCAATCGATGTTTACCCTGGAAACGAGCCAGGGGACCAAGGTCGTGCTGGACCCACACGCCATCGAAGCCTACGGCCGCAACGTCTTCAAGGCGGACCTGATCCTCGTCAGCCATTTCCACAACGATCACACGCAGGTCGGTATTGTCGAGAACTTTCAGAAGACCAAGATCATCACGGGCCTCAAGGGCAACCCCAAGAAGCTCGAATGGAATCTGGTTGATGAGAAGTTCAAGGACTTGAAGATCACCTCGGTCGGCACCTACCACGACGACATGGGCGGCATGGAGCGCGGCCGCAACGGCGTCTTTATCGTTGAGGTGGACGGTGTCCGCGTCGTGCATCTCGGCGACCTGGGGCATGTGCTCACCAAGGAGCAGGTCGATAAGATCGGCCGGGTGGACGTCCTGCTGGTTCCGGTCGGCGGGGTGTACACGATCAACGGCAGCGAGGCGAAGAAGGTCGTCGCGCAGCTGAAGCCGACCATGTACGTCGTGCCGATGCACCACGGCACCAAGGTTTTCGACGACGTGCTGGCGGTCGATGAATTCCTGGAAGACCAGAACCGACAGTACATCCGTCGCCTGGATATGGGCCAGACTTCCAATGAAC
>JAEUIF010000053.1 GCA_016795185.1 Planctomycetia bacterium
GCTTCCCATGCCCACGCAAAGCCGTGGGCATGGCACCCAAGGCTCCGCTGGAGCAAGAGGTCACTTGCCCCTGCGTTTGGTCGAGAAGCCAGGGACTGCGGGAGTATACTCTTTTCCGCTGTGCCGTGCCAAGAGCAGCGGGGCGCAGCGCACCTCCCCATTCGCGCCAACGAATCGGCGATTTTCTGGTTTATTTCTGGAAGACAATAAAATGCCGGGCCGCGAGCATCGAATGTGTGAGATGAGCGCTAGTCCGGCGCGCCATATCCGTGCGGGAAGCTCGGGCCTTTCCTGAAAGTTTCGGACATTTATTTACTGGTCTGACGTCTCTTATAGGGAAGACGAGGCGCGCCGCGGCGAAGCGGCCGGCGGAAAGCGCTTCGGAGCTTGCGGGCCGGCGGATAGTCTGGAAGGCGAAGGATCGCTGCCTTTCGCGACAGAGCCTGTTCGATTTCTCCGGTCGGCTCGTCTTCTTCTGAGTCCGGCTCAACGACGGAAAACCTGCAAAGGAGCCACCCTCCATGTACGTTCCCCACCCGAAGAGCTTCGGTATCGGAGTGCTGCTCCTGGCCCTGGCCCCCACGTTCGCGCGGGCCGAACAGCCGCCCGCCGACCGTCCGGTACTGGACGCCAAGGCGCTGTCGGCCAAGATCGACGAGCACATTCGCGCCAAGTGGGCCGAGAAGAACGTGAAGCCGGCCCCGACCGCCACCGACGCGGAGTATTTCCGCCGGCTGTCGCTCGACCTGAACGGCCGCATTCCGACCATCACCCAGCTCAAGGACTTCCTGGACGATGACCGCCCCGAGAAGCGGCGCATCTGGGTCGAGGAGCTGATGCAGGGCCGCGACAACCAGGACCTCTACATCAACCACTTCACGAATTACTGGCGGCAGCTGATCTTCAGCCAGGCCACCAACCAGCAGGCCCAGTTCTTCGGCTTCAACAGCGACGCCTTCTTCCGTCGGCAGGTCAAGGAAAACACCGGCTACGACGCGATGGTCCGCGAACTGCTCACCACGCAGCAGGGAGCCGCGTTCTATCAGGCCAACGAGAACCGGCCGGAGAACATCGCCAGCGCGACTTCCCGCTTGTTCCTGGGCATCAAGCTCGAATGCGCCCAGTGTCATGACGACAAGTCCGGCGGCAGCTGGCTGCGGACGCAGTTCTGGGAATACGCCGCCTTCTTCGCCAACTTCACTCCACAGCGCGGCCTGCAACCGCAGCTGCCCAACGGCACCGGCGCGGCCAAGATCAAGATCCCGGACAAGGACCAGGTCGTCGAGGCCAAGTTCCTGGACGGCAAGGAACCGGTCTGGCGCTCCGGCGTCGCCCCGCAGAACATCCTCACCGAATGGATGACCAGCAAGGACAACCCGTACTTCGCCCGCGCCGCCGTCAACCGGATGTGGTACTACCTGCTGGGCACTGGCCTGACCGACCCGGTCGATCACATGGCCAACGAGGACAACCCGCCCAGCCATCCCGAACTGCTCGACGAACTGGCCTTCCAGTTCGCCGCCCACGGCTTCGACAACAAGTACCTGATCCGGGCCATCACCGGCAGCGAGGCGTATCGCCTGACCAGCGCCCAGAACGACGAGAGCCAGGAAGACCCCCGGCTGTTCGCCCGCATGGGCGTCAAGGGCATGACCCCCGAGCAGCTGTTCGACAGCGTGCTGCTGGCCGTGGGCTATCGCACCGAACCCGGCGGCAACATGAACAACCGCTTCAACGGCTTCCAGCAGCCCAACTCGCCGCGCGGTGAGTTCGTCAACCGCTTCACCAACGCGGCCGACAAGCGCACCGAACGCCAGACCTCGATCCTGCAAGCCCTGTACCTGATGAACGGCAAGTTCCTCAACGACGCCATCGAGCTGAAGGACGGCTGCCTGGACCGCATCGCCAGCGCCGGCCCCAGCGTGCCGATGTCGCGCCGCATCGAGGAACTGTACATCATCACCCTCTCGCGCAAGCCCAACGAGAAGGAGATGGACAAGATGCTGAAGTACGTCGAGAACGGCGGCCCGGCCAAGGACACCCGCAAGGCGCTGGCCGACATCTTCTGGGCCTTGCTGAACAGCTCGGAATTCATCCTCAACCATTGAGTGGAACGAGGAGTCAGACCATGATTCGCCAGCGCTTCATGCCGATCGCCTTGCTGCTGGGGCTGCTGCTCGGTCAGGGTGGCCGGTCGGCGGAACCCGATTCCTCGGATAGGGCCCGCATCGCCCGGCTGATCGGGCAACTCGGCAACGATGACTTCAAGGTCCGCGAAGCCGCCGGCAAGGAACTGGAGAAAATCGGCGTCCCAGCGCTCAAGCCCCTCGAAGAAGCCTTGAAAAGCACCGACGCCGAGGTGCGCCGCCGGGCCGAGGATTTGCTCGACAAGATCGGCTCGCACGATCCTGCTTTCAAGCAAGCCTTGCTGGAACGGAAGCAAATGGCACAGATCGCGTCCTTGATTGCCCAGTTGGACAACGCCCAGTTCGCCCTCCGCGAGAGCGCATCGCAAGGGTTGGTGAACATCGGCGTCCCAGCGTTGGTTGCCCTGAAAAAAACCGCCGCCGATCCTGCCGCCCCCCTGGAGGTCCGGACCAGGGTCCGCAACCTGATAACACGGATTGAGAAAGGTCAGCAGAAGTAACGGCCACGTTCATCCTTCAACCTCAACCCTGAACCGGCGCTGCCGGCCCCAGTCCCAGGAGTCCCGCACCATGCATACTCTGTCGCGCCGCGAATGGCTCAAGCTGGCAAGCTCCGGCGTCGTCGGCTTCTCCTTCTCCGGTTGGCTGGAAGCCCTGGCCAACACCCCGGTGGAGCCGAGGAAGCGCACCAAGTCGTGCATCCTGCTGTGGATGAACGGCGGCCCCTCGCAGATGGACACCTTCGACCTGAAGCCGGGCCATGCCAACGGCGGCCCCTTCAAGGCGATCGACACCAACGTCTCCGGCATCCAGATCAGCGAGCACCTGCCGAAGATCGCCAAGTTCATGGACAAGATGGCGCTCATCCGCACGATGGCCACGGGCAAGGGCCAGAACGTGGATCACGGACAAGAAACCTTCCACATGCACACCGGCTATCAGCCGCGCGGCGCGATCCAGTATCCGACGCTCGGTTCGCTGGTGGCCAAGGAAAACGGCACGGATGAATCCGCGCTGCCGAACTTCGTCAGCATCGCGCCCTACCGGCTGTTCAACCCGGCCGCCTTCAACGCCGGCTTCCTGGGGCCGAAGTACGCGCCGCTGATCGTCGGCGAGGTCAACCCGAACTTCGGCGGCCAGCCGGGCGGCAACGTCGATTACGACCGCCTGCTGAAAGTGCAGGACCTCGCCGCGCCCGGCGACGTGGCCAAGGACCGCTTCGACGCCCGCGTCGAACTGCTGCAAGACCTGCAAAACGACTTCGGCAAGAACCGGCCCGGCCTGGCCCCCAAGAGCCATGCGACCGCCTACGACCGCGCTGTCAAACTGATGCGCACCTCGGCCCAGAAAGCGTTCAACCTCGAAGAAGAGCCGGAAAAGGTCCGGGAAGCCTACGGCAAGAACCTGTTCGGTCAGGGCTGCTTGCTGGCCCGCCGGCTGGTCGAGCAGCAGGTGCCGTTCGTCGAGGTCACGCTCGGCGGCTTCGCCGGCAACCAGCTGGGCTGGGACACCCACGGCGACAACTTCAACGCCGTGCAGCGGCTCAGCGCCATCCTCGACCCGGCCTGGGCGCAGCTAATGGAAGACCTGAAGGACCGCGGCCTGCTCGATTCGACCCTGATCGTCTGGATGGGTGAATTCGGCCGCACGCCGAAGATCAACCAGGGTCGGGGCCGCGACCACTGGGCCGAAAGCTGGAGCACCGTGCTGGCCGGCGGCGGCATCAAGGGCGGCCAGGTCATCGGCAAGACCGACGACGGCGGCGAGACGATCAAGGACCGCCCAGTGGCGGTGCCGGACTTCCTGGCCACGGTCTGCAAGGCGCTAGACATCGACCCGACCACGCAGAACATGTCCAACCTCGACCGGCCGATCCGCATCGCCGACCCGGCCGCCAAGCCGATCACCGAGGTGCTCGGTTGATTGCGGCTTGAAGTGTGAAGACGAACCTCGAACCCCGGCTGCTCGCGAGAGAGCAGCCGGGGTTTTTGCGTTGACGGCGCTACCGTGGAAGCGCCTTCGCGAACTGGTACAATGCTCCTGGAGATCATGCGCGGAGAGGTGCCCATGAGTGAACAACGCCCGTATCACCACCTCTTCAGTCTGAGCTGGATCGACTTCTTTCGCGACACTTCCGTGACGGTGGCGGAGGAAGCCGATCTCTCGCAGAAACAGCAGTTCATCGATGTGGTACTGGTCCGGCAGGGCACGGAACCGATCCCGCGACGACTGCCGGACGGCTTCGAGGACTTGACGCACCACAACCTGGTGACGTTCAAGTCGCACCAGGAAGCGCTGGACGGCTGGGCGCTGTGCGAATTGGTCGGGCACTACGTCAACTACCGCAAGCAGACCAGCCCGACGATGCAAGACCTGCTGCCGGAAGCGGACTTCCGCTGCTACGCCGTCAGCGCCCGCTATCCGCAGAACCTGGCGCGCCTGGGACTGCTGACCCCGGTGCGGGAAGGCGTCTACGATGTGAAGGTGCTGCACTTGACCGTCCGGGTCATCGTGATTCACCAGTTGCCCCAGGAGGAGCAGAACGCCCGGCTGCTGCTATTCAGTGCCCGCGAAGAGTTGCTGCACTACGCCGCCGCGCACTATCAGCCGCATTCCCCGGAAACGAGCACGCTGCTGCTTCAGTTGTTGCGAGCGTATCGGGAGGATCCAGAGATGAAAAACAAGCTCGATGAATTCGTTCGAGAGACGATTGACGAAGTGCTCAACGAGCTTCCTCGACAGAAACTGTTGGAGAAGCTTACTGACAAGGAACGCCTCGAAGGGCTGTCAGCGGAAAAACGCCTCGAAGGGCTGTCGGCGGAAAAACGCCTCGAAGGGCTGTCGCCGGACGAACGCTTGGCAGGGTTATCCCCCGAGGAACTTCGCGCGGCTGCGGAGGCGATCCAGCGGCGCTTGCAGGGCAACGGCCCGTCGGCGAAGCCCCAGTGAGCGCAACGCCTACACCGCTGGCCGGCAGGGCAGGTAGCATGCGGGTCGGAAGCCCACCCACTGGTTGCGGCGGGTGAGGGACAGGCGGCGGCGGTGCCAGGCGGACATGCGCTGGCTGTTGCTCCGCAGGTAGCAGCTGCCGCGCACCTGGCCGAAGGGTTCCAGCCATTTTCGCGTGCGCAGGTTGAAGACATGGCCCGATTCGCCGAATTGCCGGCGCGGCAGCTGGCCGTACTCGCCTTCCGGCGTCGGTTCGCACCACTCGGAGACGTTGCCGATCAGGTCTTCACAACCGTAGGGCGTGCGCGTGCGCGGAAAACTGCCGACCGGACAGGTCGAGCCCGCGCCGACCTGGGCCAAGGACTTGCCCAGCGGCGTCTGGCTGCCCCACGGATACTGCCGACCTTCCGGACCACGAGCCGCCTTCTCCCAGAGCCATTCCGTCGGCAGCTGCATGCCCGCCCAGTGGCAATACGCATCAGCGTCGAGCAGGGACACCCAGACCACCGGATGCCGTTCGAGGTGCTTCGGCGGCTTGCCGTTGACCCAGTAGGACAGAAAGTGTTCGATCTCGGGATGCAGCGTCGCATCGGGCTGGTAGTTCGTTTCATCGAGAAACCGCTTGAACTGAGCATTGGTCACGGGATGCCGGGCCAGCGAGAAGCCCGCGCAGGTCGCGGGTTCGTTCTCCTCGCCGACGACGAACGGACCCGGCGGAATCCAGATCATTTCCGAGCCGTCGATGGGATTATTCCAGGACTTCGAGCCGGCGTCGCCGGGCAGCACCAGGCCATGCTCCAAGGCGTAGTCGAGCAGCACGGCGCTATCGTCGTGGTCGGCCGCCGCGAGGACGACGCGCCAGGCCCGGTCGCTGCGTTCGCGGTCGTTTTCAACGTGCCGCACGGCTTCCAGTTCCGCCAGCCATTTTCCGACAGGGCTCGGCTCGGCGGCCGGCGGCTTCGTGGCTTTCTTGCTCACGACTGGCCCTCCGCGCCGAGCAGTTCATCCACCTGCCGCAGCAACTCCGCGCCTTCCTCGGGCTGGACCATGTGGACGTAACTGGCGAAGCCGCGCAGGTACTCCTTGAAACGCTTGTGCCCTTTCGCCTGCGATTTGACGCCATGCTGCCGGCAGTTGTGCAGCACGGCGCGGAAGCGCCTGCGTTCCTCGCGCGGTACGCGCAGCTCGTCGTTGACGACGATGCCCGTCACCACCTGGCGCTGCGAGGCGCGGATCACCCGGAACTTCGCCTGGTTGATGAAGAAGCCTTCCTGATGGCAAATCTGATCGACCCACCAGCGGAACCGGCCCAGGGCCAATTCCGGCTTTTCAAAGGAGAACGTTAGGTCGTCCGCGTACCGCGTGTATTTGCCGCCGTTCCGCTCGGCTAGCCCCTGCAAGCGGGCGTCGAGCCGCCGGCAGCAGAGGTTGGAAATGGCGGGCGAGGTCGGCGCGCCCTGGGGCAGCTTGGCAGCGCTCCAGTCCTGCGGGTCCGGCGTGTAGCAGCAGAGGCGGGCCAGCGTGGGCGCGACATTCTTCGAGTCATCGTCCGAGGAGAACCGGCCATCGCCGACGTGATAGCCCAAGCTGGCGAACAGCCCGACGACCCGAAAGTAGTGGATCGTCGGAAAGAAGTCGGTCAGGTCGAACTTGAGAACGACCGCCGCCCCGGTATGCACCGCCGCGTTGGTCACGGTGGAGCGTTCGGGAATGAAACCGTGGGCGGCGTTGTGCGGCGCGACCGGCGCAAGAATCTTGTCCAGGATGCGCCGCTGCACCCAGCGCAGCTGCGGCTTGGGGGCGCAGATCAGGCGTTCGCTCCCGGAACGCTTGGGAATCTTGAACGTGGTATATGGGCCATTGTCCGCGTCGGTGGCGAGCAGGAACCAGCCGAGTTGCTTCGCGGAACGAATGTCGAGCAACTTACGCAGATCGGCCAGCTTGGCCAGCCGGGGCACCCCGTGGTCGGTCTGCGCCTGCCGCCCCTGGCGGTGGCGCGTCAATGGCAAGCTGTTGCCGCGCAGCCAGCCCTGCGCGTCCCAGTCGCCATCGGCTTCCAGGGGCAATGCCACTTCCCGTACCGCCCCGCGCTCGATCAGACGTCGCACCGAACGCCGCAATGCCAGCGAAGGGTCTTTTGCCAGCCGGCGCAGGATGCGGTGCTGGGCCTGCGGGACCATGTGCTGACGGGCGAAGTTCAGCAGTTGGGAGCGAACCGAGGCGGGCGAACTGTAGAACTGGTCCAGGAGGCGCCAGACATGGATGCTGGCATGGTTGGCCGCCGCATCGTATTCGCGGTACATTTCGACGGCCTTCAACGCCACGCCGAGTTCCGCGAGGCCGGCCGGCAGCCGCTGGCACAACTTATCGATGCGCGCGTGGAGCTTCTCGTCCTCGACGGCATGGGCCGGCAACGGGCGTAGCAACCAGGCGGGAGCGGCAGGCAACGGGTCCATCGGGCGGCTCGAAACTGGTGTTAGGCGACGTTGGACACGATAATGCAGCCAGCGTAATGGACCGACACGTCGGCTGCAAGATGCTGAAGCGCTCGATCATGAACCCCGTTGCCGAAGACCTGGCTGCCATCACCCTGGCCTTGCGCCGACCCGACACGGTGCTGGCCGCCGTCGCCGCCTTGCACGGCCGCACGGAAATCGCGGCTGTCGAGGGCCTGGTCGAACTGCTGCACCAGCCGCCCACGGCCCGCGCCGGGGTGTCCGCCGTCGCCGCCCTGGAAGGCTGCGAATCGCCTATCGTGGTCGAGGCCCTGCACCACGCCCTGCACAGTCCCCATGCGTCGCTACGCCTCGCAGTAGTGGAAGCGCTGCATCGGCGCGGCGTCGCGGGGCCGGAGGTGCGGCACGTCTTACAGGTGGACGACTCCTGGCCGGTGCGCCGCGCGGCACTGCGCGCCCTGGCCGACGGTCCCGAACGCTGGGCGATCCTGGCTGCCGCTGACGACCCGCACTGGCGCGTGCGCCACGCGCTGATCGAAGTCTTGCTGCGCTGGGGCGAACTCGGTGAGGCCAAGCGTATCGAGATCGACGCCCGCCTGACCGGCGACCACCCGCGCATCGTCGGACTGCGGCGCTACCTGGCCTTTCGCTGGCACGGAGCCGCGCCGGCCGCCTTTCCGGAAACGGCGGCGCAGCCCATCACCCAGCAGCCGTTTTGGGACTGGGACGCCTTCGTGCTGTTCCGCAATCTGGAGCGCCTGGCCGACGCCGAGCGCCGGCAGGCCCTGGACTGGATGCCCGAATTGCTGATCCACGCCGATGAGCGAATCGTCAATCTCGCCTTGGAGACCCTGTGGCGCTGGGGCGAAGCACGCCACTTCGCGGCAGCGGTCGCCCTGCGCGCCGAACCGCGCACCGGCAGCACATCCGTGATCGCGAAGTTGCTGGAACGACTCGACGACGATCAGCGCGACGACACCGCTCAGCTGCTGGGCAAGCCATTGGCCGTCGCCGGCCCACTGCCGCGTGAGCTATCCGAGGAGCATCCGTATCGCCGGGCCGCTACCCTGACGCCAGAACGCGCCGCCGCGCTGGTGCAGCACCCGCGACAGGAAACCTCCTGGCAGGTGCTGGCCCAGGCCGCGCGCCTCATGAAAACACCGCTCTGGAAGCTCGAACCGGCGGAACGCTGGCAGCCCGCGCCACCCGTGGCTGCCACCGTCGCACCGCTGCGTGTGCAGCGCCCCGCTCCGCCGCGGCCCCGGTTGCTCGGCCCGTCGCGGCTGGCGGTCGCGCCGCTGGGTGTCTCCGGCCATTACGGGCTGCCGGTCGCGGGCTTTGTGCGCGCGCTGGAAGCCGGCGTGAACCTGCTGTTCTGGGAGCCGAACTACGCGACGCTGACCGAGTTTTCCGGTCGGCTAGCACCCGCCGAGCGCGGCGCGCTGCACTTCATCGCTGGCACCTTCGAGGCGGACGGCCAGCGTGTCGAGCGCGACGCCGAACGCGCCTTGCGCCTGCTGCGCCTGGAACGCTTGCCGCTCTTCCTGCTGTTCTGGGTGCAGAACTGGAACCGCATCACGCCCGACGTGCGCGCCGCGCTGGACCGCCTGAAAGCGCAGGGCAAGATCGGCGACTACGGGCTCTCGACGCACTCTCGACCGCTGGCCATCGAGGCCATGCAGGCCGGCTGGAACCCAGTCATGGTGCGGCATAGCCTGGCGCATCGCGGGGCGGAATCGCGCATCTTCCCGAAAGCGGTGGGGACCAGCATCATCACCTTCAATAACACTTGCTACGGGCGGCTCCTGAAAGCGGCCGTGGCGCCGGCCGCCGCCGACTGCTACCGCTACGCGCTGGGGCAGCCGGGCGTAACGGCGTGCCTGTCGGCCCCGGCCACGCTCGAACAGCTGGAGGAGAACTTGCAGGCGTTGCGCGATCCGGAATTGCGGGCCGAACGAATCGAAAACCTGCGGCGCGCGGGCGATGCGGTCTATCGCGAGGACACGGTCTTCCGGCGGTTGGTGAGAGAACGGTAGAGTTTCCCGCGCGCGGTTTTGGGACTCAGCCCCGGAGGGGCGGAAGCGCTGTAGCCCACGGCGCGAGCCGTGGGGCAATGCCTCTTGATTCGGCGCCAGCCCCGGAGGGGCGGTAGAATTGGCCCGCAGCGTTCTGCCGCCCCTCCGGGGCTGCGATCTCAAGCTCTTGCGTTCCCACGGCTCGCGCCGTGGGCTACAGCGCTTCCGCCCCTCCGGGGCTCCAGCAGTTGTCGAATCACTGCACTCAACCGCAAGCTGCCATAGCGAGACGAGTTCCCGCCCGCGCCGAGCTACTTACCTCCGAGTGGACACCCGCAGCGCGTGTCCTACCTGTAGGTCGCGGGCGGGTCTTGCGTGGCGCGGACATGAGCCATCCACGGCGTATCGCCGCAGTCAACGCTACCTCCGGCCGCGGGCGGAAACCGCGTCCAGTTTATCGAACGGGCAGAAACGATACGAGCATTGTGTCTCAAAGGAGGTTTCCGCCCGCGCCGAGCTACTTACCTCCGATAGGCCCTGTCCGCCCGGGCCCTATCTGTAGAGGCCCGGGTGGACGTTCTTGCTTGGCACAAGTAGTGTCCATCCGCGGCGTAACGCCGCAGTCAGCGCTACCTCCAGCGCGGGCGGAACCCAGGGTCGATTATAGCCGGTCGCGGCAGCGGTGCGAAGCCGCCAGCGGCCTAGCGTTTGCCGAAGCCGCCCTCATCCTCGTCTTCGTCGTCCTCCTCATCCTCGTCCTCGTCGTCGTCGTCATCGTCGTCGGTTAGTTCCGCGTCGTAGTCTTCATCTTCATCATCGTCGTCGTCTTCATCCTCGTCTTCCTCGTCCTCGTCCTCGTCGTCGCCTTCATCCTCGCCCTCACCGTCCAGGAAGTCGGGCGGGGCCAGGCGTTCCAGCACTTCGGAAAACTCTTCCGGCGGCTGGATGGTGACATTGCTGCCGTCGATCTCGATGACGAACGGCAGCCAATTGCCGTCGCGCACCCAGAACACTTGCTGACTGATGGGATAGGGCAGCGTCTTGTACTGCTTGTCCACCAGGATTTTCAGGAAGTGGACGAAGGCCAGCGCTTCACCCACCACGGGCAGTACCAGCAACTGGTCGCGGCTGGGCAGCGCCACGAAATAGCCATCCTCCTTACCGTCGGGCAGCAGGCCATCCAGCAGCAGGGCACGCGACGAATCGTAGGCGTCGCCCACGGCGCAGGCCAGCAAGCCAGATTCGGCGTGGACCGGCTGGAAGGCTTCCGCCGGCGTGCGCTGCTTCAGGTTCTCCAGGGCCACGCGCAGCCAGTGCGCGCCCGGCTGGCCGGAATCATCCACCAGCTGCCGGGCCACGTAGATCATGCGCTGCGGGAAGTCGATCACCAGGTTGACGACCAGCGGCGTGTTCTCGATGGGCTGCGACCAGAGCTCGGCTTCGTGCGAACGGCGCGAGAAGGGCGGTCCCACGCGGATCAGCAGCTTGTCGGCCACGGCCGCCAGATCCTTCGGCAGCTCCTGGTCCTGATCAGCGACCACGGCCGAGGTCAGAAACTCGACGACCAGCTCCTGCCATTCGGTGCGCGGCGTGCGCCGCGCCCGGCGGAAGAGGTTCTCCAGGCCGACGACGTGCTCCTTGCCGGCAGCGTCCTTGCACTCGACGGCGTCGCCCAGCCAGCGGCTGACGGTCCAGTTCAGGCCGGCGACCGCGCCGCGGAAAGCGAGCAGGAAAGTACCGGGATATCGCGGCGGGCCGGAGCCGAAGCCAGGGTTGGTGCGCGCACTCAGCGACATGCGTGGCTCAATTCTCCAGGGCGTTCGGGCGATCTTTCAACGGAAGTTCATTATAGGCGTTTGTCGAAACTGTTCCGACGTTGCGAAGCCGCGAGCGGCAGGAAATACGCTTGCGGCTTCGCAGGTACGTTATCCGCCGCCTGCACCCACACCGGCTGCTCCCGCGACTTCGCCGTCAGCTGCGCCGCCTCGGCGTCACGGCCCAGGCGGCGCAGCACGTCGGCGTACTCCTGGCCGCACGGGGCGCGGCGCGGCATCTCGGGCGCCAGCAGCGGCTCCCAGACGTTCCAGCAACGTTGATACAGGTCGGCTGCTTCGGCTAGTTTCTCCTCGGCGGCGCGCAGCCGGGCCTGGGTCAGCCAGCCGTCCGCTTGCACGGGATGCTGCGGCGGAAAGACTTCCGCGACCTGCTGCATGAACTGCTGGTTCAGGGTTTCGGCCTCGGCGGCCTGGCCCTGCTGGCGCAGCAGTTCAGCCTCGGTGTGCAGCAGGCGGGCGGTTTCCTGACGGCCGGCCAGGGTGGTGCGGTCCAGTGCGGCCTGGGCTTGTTGCAGCAGCGGCCCAACCTCGGCGAGCCGGCCGCGGTCCAGGAGCATTTCAGCCAGGTTGTGCCGGCACACACAGCGCGTCATCTGGTCATCGGGCCACTCGCTCCGGGCCAGTTGCTGCAGCACTTCGTTGTAGAGTTGCTCGGCCTCGGCGAACCGTCCCATGCCCTGCCAGCACTTGGCCAGGTTGCACCGCGCCACCTGCGTATAGGTATGCGTTGGTCCGCCCTGGGCAATCATCTGATCGACGGCGGCGGCGCAGATCGGTTCGGCGTCGGCGAAGCGCCCTTGCACGATGTAGACCACACCCAGGTTGTGCTGCGTATAGATGGGCAGACGGTGCGTGGGCTTGAAGGCTTCGCGCTGATGCCGCAGCGCCTGCACGTAGAGCAGTTCGGCTTCACCGTAGCGGCCCAGCAAGCGGTGCAGTTCGGCCAGGTTGAAAAGTACCTGCCCGAGATTCTGGTCGGCGGCGCGGCCCGTGTGCTCGGCCAGCGCCAGGGCGCGGCGCAGGCCAGCGTCGGCGGCGTCGTAATCGCCGCGCTGCATGGCGCGCTGCGCCGGCAGCAGGATGAAAATGAGGCGGAAACTATTGCGCGATTCGGGCATCGCGATCAGCAGCACGACGAAGACCGCCAGGAACAGGCCCAGGGTCGGCAGGAACGAGATCAACCATTCGTTGTGGACCCAGCGCCAGGCGATCAGGATCACCAGCACCAGGGCCAGGAGCACGAACGCGGTCGTGGATTTCATCATGCGCGAGGATTTCCCCGATGGGTTCGCGAGACACCGCGAGCGCGCACTATGGTAACAT
>JAEUIF010000073.1 GCA_016795185.1 Planctomycetia bacterium
CTCAGTTCCACCGGGCGGTCGGCCAGGCCATCGAGGCGAGAGAGCAGCGATTCCAGCAGCTCACGCAGACCCGGACCGGCTTCCTCTCCGCGCATGGGTGTTGCTGGAGCGGTGCGGGCCGGAGTAATCAAACGTTCGGAGGGCACCGTCTCGGCGAGTCCCGATTGCAGGGGCTTCGCTATCGGAGTCGGCGCGGCCGTCTTGGACCGTTCAATCCCGGCCGGAGCCAGAGAAGCACTTCCGATTTCCGGTGCCGGTTCCACCGCAAACGGCTGGATGTAGCTCTTACTTACCGGCTCGACGGCCGCCGCGACGGTCTGCACGGTGCCGTTCATCGGTTGTGGGGGTGGCGCGGCCGTGGCCATGACTGGCTGGAGCATCAGCATGGCGCTCAGGGCCTTGGGCACCAGGCGTTCGTCCAGACGCGGAACGAGACTGAGCACGCTTTCGATGATGCGTTGCCCAATCGATTCGGCGGGCTGCGCGGTCTTGAGCGGTTGTTTCTGCTCGGCCACCTGCGGGACCGGGGTCTGGACTCCCAGCATGGCGCGAGCGGAGGAGAGCAAACCGTTGGCAATCCCGGCGCTGCGATCCTTGATCGCCTGAATGCCCGCGCTCGCGCCGCTGGAAAGCCTTTGCCAGATGGATTGCCCCTCGGTACCGGCACTGGCAAAGATTCGGCCCACAGCCCCGGGGACGGCCGACAGCGTGGCAACGATCCGGTCGCGAACATTGACGGCTCCCGTGGCCAGCGCGTCCCAGGTATTGGCTTGGGGCGGTTTGATCGCCAGCTCGGGCGTGTCGCCAAACAGGGATTGTTTGAGACCTCCGAAAATGGTACCAGCCTTGGCCGCGACGGTTTGAGCGCCGGAGGTCAACCCATCCCAGAGTTTTTCAGCCATCCGGAAGGGAGCCGAGGCGGCGTCCATGAGGTTGCCGCCCGCCGTTTTGATCTGCTGCCACGCTCCCGCAGCGGCCGAAAGAATTCCGCGAGCGGCGAAGCCGAACACTTTCGCGGGCAGCGTCTGGGTAAGGCTCATGCCGTCGGCGAGGGTCTTGAGCAGCGCGGAACCGGAGGTGGTCAGGCTGGCAAGCGGTCCTTCGCGGGCGTCGGAGAACGGCAGCAGATTGCGCAGCTTGCCCAGGGCGTTCTTGAGCATGGTGAAGGGATAGGTCACCGCCGACCAAATCCCTTCACCCAGGGTGATCAGTAGCTTCTTGCCTGCCTCGAAAAAGGTGGTGTCCCCGGCGAAGAAGGAGCGCACGGTGGCAAACAGATCTCGCAGGGTGCTGATGATCGGCAGATTCAGAATCGCCTGGCCGATCTGCCCGGCGGCGTCGGCCACCAGGCGTCCGATGGAGGTGAAGATCCCGGAAATGAAATTCCAGACGCCGACCACAACATCCCGCGCCCAGCGGAACGGGGTGGCAAGAAAATCGTAGACCGCGCCGCCAATGGCCTTGAGACCGGCCAGCAGGGAGATGTCGCCGGTCAGTACTTGCCAGACCGCATAGACGATCTTCCCGGCGGCCACGAAGGCCTCGCCGATCATGCGCACGGGCAACAGGAACTTATAGATGAACTTGGTCGCTCCGACCAGGGACCCGACGATGGCCTTGCCGACCCAGACCACGCTGCGCACCACCACCGCCAGGGCTCGGACGATGAGCGACAGGTTCCAGGCCACGATCTTCAGGGCGAATGCCAGCCCCTGCAGAAGCACACCGGCGACGGTGCCGATAACCGTGCCGAAGGTGCGCCAGGACGAGCCGTCGGTGGCGCTGGCGGCCACACCGAAGATCTCCACCACCGAAAAGACCGCGCTGGCCAGCGCCGCATAGGCGCTCATCAGGGTGCGGACGGTGGGTTCGAGGATGGCGCGGATGCGGCCAAAGGCATGGGAGAACGCGCCCCACAATCCGGACAGGGCCTCGCGAACGCGGTAATAGGCTTTGAAGACGGTGACCACGAAGCCCAGCAGTCCGGCGGATTCGAGCTTCTGGGCCAGTTCGGCCGACATCTGCCCGACGCCGCCGCTGAGAGAGCCCACCAGCTCTCTGATCCCCCGGAAGACCAGCGAGACCTTGTTCCAGGCTCCGGTGATGATTTCCTGAATGCCGCCGAAGTTGGTTTCCCAGGCGCGTTTGAGCAGATACACCGAGAGGATCACGCCCGCGATGATCGCGGTGACGGGCAGAAAATAGGTCGCGACCGCCGAACCCACCCCGGCCAGCGCGGCGCTGATGGCCACGAACCCCGCCTTGATGGCGGGAAGCATGAGTCCCACCATGCCTACGGCGGCGGTGACGGCTCCGGCCACGACCAAAATGGTGCCGAGGGCCATGGATAATCCAAGGACCACCCGGGTCACGCCCGGCATCGATTTGGCCATGCGCTGCAGGAACAGAATGAAGCGGGAGACGCCGTTGATCACCGGCGTGACCACCGGCAGCAGAGTGCGGCCCAGGATTTCGCTGAGGTTGGCCATCTGCTGGCGCAGGAGCAGGAACCGGGCTCCGATGTCCTGATTCATGGCGTCGGCCATCTGTTCGGTGACCGCCGTGCCGGTCTTCATGGCCCGGCCCACCGACTGG
>JAEUIF010000102.1 GCA_016795185.1 Planctomycetia bacterium
GATGCGCGAGCCATAACGTTCTAGAAAGGACTGCATGGTGCTGCTCCCGTTGGAGTGGGTTGTGTTACCTCCAATTTAGGGACAGCACCATCTCCTTTCTCCTCTTTAGTTGCGGTCACCGCCCTCCGTGGGCATGGAGCACTCGCAAGCCGACCATGCCCACGCAAAGCCGTGGGCATGGCACCCAAGCGTCAATGGAGGCATGTAGTTGCTCGCACCTTCATCGGCGCGAATCATCGCGCGCCGGGTGGGTCGGCGTCAAGGCGAGCGCGGCGACCGGGCAATGGCAATTACACAATGCGCGTGGGAATAGAATGCGCGCGGCAGCCCTGGCGTCCAATGTGTAATGTAGCATGTAGCATACTTCTCTCAGCCACTGACACGAGGACACCGCGATGAAGCGAAGCGTGGCCCTGCTGGCGTTGCTGGCCTGGACGGCGTCGGCCGTGGGCGCCGACTGGCCCACCTGGCGCGGGCCGACCGGCCAGGGCAATTCCGAGGAACAGGTCGTGCCGTTGCGCTGGAGCGCCACGGAAAACGTCCGCTGGAAAACGCCGCTGCCGGACGCGGGCAACTCCACGCCGGTCATCTGGGGCGACCGCGTCTTCATCACCCAGGCCAGCGACAAGAAACTCTGGCCGCCACAGGTTTCGCCCAAATTTCCCAAGGGCACTTCACCGGGCGGGTCGGCGATTCTCGAAAAGCGTTCCGTGCTTTGCTTCAACCGCGCGGACGGCAAGCTGCTCTGGCAGCGCGATACGCTCTACCCGGACAGCGAGCCGACGCATGCCACCAATCCATTCTGCTCGGCGTCGCCCGTCACCGATGGCGAGCGCGTCATCGCCAGCCACGGGTCGGCGGGCCTGGTCTGCTACGACTTCGAGGGCAAGCAACTCTGGAAGTACGACGTCGGCAAGCTGGAGCACGTCTGGGGCAACGCCTCCTCGCCCGTGCTGCACGGCGACCTGTGCATCCAGTGGTGCGGGCCGGGCGCGCGGCAATTCCTGTTGGCGGTGAACAAGAAGACCGGCGAGAAAGTCTGGCAAGTGGATGAACCGGGTGGTCATTCCGGGCTGGAAGGCGGGACGTTCGTCGGCTCCTGGAGCACGCCCATCATCGCCCGCGTCGGCGGCCAGGACCAGCTCATCTTCAGCGTGCCAGGGCGGCTAACGGGCTACGATCCACAGACCGGCAAGGTACTCTGGTCGTCGGGCAAGGCGTCGAGCGGCGGCTACAGTTACCCGTCGCCGTTGTACAGCGATGGTGTGGCCAGCTTCAACGGCACGCTGGTCAAGCTGGGCGGCACCGGCGACATCTCGAAGGACCAGCTCAAGCACCAGGTCGGCTCGATGTATATCAGCACGGGCGTGATCGCGGGAGATTACCTCTACACCTACAACAACGTCGGCGTGCCGTCGTGCTACGAATGGAAGACCGGCAAGGAACTCTGGAAGGACCAGATTGCCAAGCGGCCCGGCGGCCGGGAGACCTGGGGCTCGCTGGTGCATGCGGCCGGGCGCATCTACATCACGGACCAGCAAGGGACGACGCACGTCTTCGCCGCCGGTCCGAAGTACGAGCACCTGGCCAGCAACCCGCTCAAGGAAACCACGAACGCCTCGCTGGCTGTGGCCCACGGCGACGTTTTCATCCGCACGCACAAGCACCTGTGGTGCATCGGGGAGAAAAAGTAAATAACGCAAGGAGACAGAACCATGCGCCGCTGCCTGTTTGCCTTCCTGCTAGGTTTGCTGATCCTGGTGCCCGCGCGGACTCAGGGCCAGAGCGCGGACGATTTGACCAAGTTGATCGAACAGCTGATTGAACTGGATTCCAACGACCTCTCCAAGAGCGTGAAGTTCCGGTCGGGTCTGGAACCTTCGCTGTACGCCGTCGATGCGGACGAAGCGCAGATGACCGTGCTGAAAGACCCCTTCACCGTGCATGGCCAGGGCAAGCCGGGCGCGGCGGGCTGGTATCGGGTGCGCTTCACGGTGCCCGAGCGCATCGGCAAGTTTCCGATGCCGAAGAACGGCTACACTTGCGGCGTGGAAACCAATGTACTGGGGGCGTGGGAAACCTACACCTACGTCAACGGCAAGCCGGCCGGACTGTGGAGCAAGGACGGCATGATGATGGCAGCCAACCAGCGGCCGACCTGGTGGATGAGCAGTGCGCCCATGCCGATCAAGCCGGGCGATGACGTGCAAGTCGCCATCCTGGCAATGGCCTCGCCGCTGGGCCGGGGCAGCCCGGAAGGGTATGGCCTGCGTCACCTGCGGCTGCGCTTCGCGTACTCGCACACGGCGGGCCGCGCGCCGTTCTACGGCAGCGTCAGCGCGCCCGGCATGGGCTCCGGCCTGCTGGGCGTCCGCGAAAAGCTGGCCACGCTGAAGGGCGACGAACTGGAGGCTTTTCGCGTCAAGCTGAAGGACCCGCTCGCCCGCCTGGAGGCGGTCTTCAAGGCAGCGGAAACCGAAAAGCTCGAAGTGCTGACCAAGGCGATGCTGGATGCCAGCAAGGACCTTAACGACGCCATGAAGAAGTAGTGGCGATGATTGAAGCGCCAGGGGCGTTCGTAGATCCGCCTTCAGGCGGTCGAGTCGCTCACCGCCGGAAGGCGGATCTACGAACGCCGTGAACCGCGAACGGAGGTCGATCATGCGCTACCTGCTCGCCGGCGTTTGTTTGCTCGTCGGTTCAGCGGTTCAGGCCGCCGACCCGGAAGTGACCGACATTCGCGCCGTGCATCGCCACGGGCAGACCTTCATCACCTGGAAGGATGCCGCCGAGGGCGAAGCGGGCGCGAAGTTCCGGTATAGCCTCTACCGCGCCGAGCGGCCCATCACGGCACAGAACCTCGCGGAAGCGGAGCTGTGCTCTCGCGGCGTGCTGCCGTTCTCGGCGAAGCTCTATGGCTCGGCCTTCAACCTGAAGGACCGGCTCGACCCGGCGAAGCCATACTGCATCATCGAGGAGGGCGGCAAGCCATTACCGGCCTGGAGCGGGCTGGCGGTGCATACCGTGCGCCGCGCCGGTAAGGCGTACTATGCCGTGGTGGCCACGGATGAGAAGTTGCAGCCGGTCAGCGCCGTCGTGCCGGGCCGCAGCGCCACGACGCAGGCCGTCGAGGAGCAACCGGGGCCGATCCAGCCGATCAAGCTGTACGACTCGAAGGAACGGAAAGGGCCGGCCGTTGGCAACACGAGCATCACGGGACAGAAGGGTTTGCCGTTGCACCTGACGCTGCACGGCAGCCAGGGGCAAGGCGGCGGCGCGGGCGATTATGGCGACTACTACCTGTTTTTCGGCACGCCGGAGATGGGCTATCGCGACGGCCTGGCCGGCGTGTTCTCGGTCGAGGAGCACCGACGCAAGGAGGGCAACCGGCTATTCCTGCGCGTGCGCGATGCCGTCGAGCACCCGAGCGGCAGTCGGGCGATGGAAACCTTCTGGTTCGGCTACCTGTGCGTCCCGCAAGGAGCCAAACATGCCGAACCGCGGGTCTATCCGTACACGGAAAGCCAGTTGCTCTGGATCACACGCTGGGTTGCGCAACGCTACCAGGCCGATCCGGAGCGGATCACGGTCGGCGGCAGCTCTTCGGGCGGCGTCGGCTCGAACAACGTCGGTTTCCGTCATCCCGAGCTGTTCGCGGCAGCGTTTCCGAGCGTCGGCCGGGTGCGCCGTGTGCCGGCGATCGCGCTCGATGGTAAGTTCGACCGCGAACAGGGGGCGCTGATGGCCGATGGCAAGACGCCCTACTACGACCACGTGGACGGGCCGAAGTTCGCTGCCGCGCATCACGATGACCTGCCGTTCCTCGGCTGGGCCTGCGGCCGGCGCGACGGCTATGCCACCTGGCCGGAAATGATCGACATGGTAAAGGCCATGTCGGCGGCCCACCACGGCTTCGCCTTCTCGTGGAACGACGGCGATCACAGCGGCGGCGGCAAGGCGATGGCGGCCATCGCGAAATACTACCCGGCGGAGAAGTTCGCCCGGAACCGCAGCTATCCGGCGTTCGGCAACAGTTCCCTCGACCAGAAACTGGGTAACGGCGACCCGAAGGACGGCGACCGCGAAGGCGGCATCAATCTCGGCTTCGACTGGAAAGAAGTCCGCGACGAAGCACAGCTGTGGTCCGTGGCGATTGCCAACGAACTGGCGAAAGCGGCGATGACCGTGGATGTGACGCCGCGCCGCTGCCAGCAGTTCAAGCCGAAGCCCGGCAGCACCTGGCGCTGGACGGCGTCCACGGGAGCGAGCGGCACCGTCCAGGCGGACGAGTGGGGCTTGGTGACAGTGCCAAAGGTCGTCATCCAGCCGGGCCAGAACACCACGCTGACGATTCAGGCGGGGCGGTGAGATTTGTTTGAATCTTTACTGGTTCGCGACGCCTTGCAGTAGCGTGGTGCCGCAACACTACTGCAAGGCACCGGGCACCGGCACCGCCCCAGTACGCAGTCCACCCGCGATTTTCATTGGACACCCGCCGCCGCTCCTGCGTAGACTGCCCTTCCGGGTAGGGACGCCGGACTCGCAAGTCGCGCCCTTTCTTCTTATCCCAACTTCCCGGACGATAGGCACAGCACTTGCGGCCAGGGTCGGCGCATCTTCTCCAGCTTGCCGGCGATGCAGCGGGGAAAGCGGCCGGCAAAAAAAGCGCGGTGTATTGTCACATCCGGCGGAACCGCCGTACTTGTTGGTGTGGAGGGCAAACGAGCCCGCCGCCTCGCAGATGACGGAGAGTGAGGCAGCCCAGGGCGTCTGAGTCAGACGCAGCTTAACCAGGGTCAACCAGTTCCGTACAATAGTTCCGCCAAACGGTCTTCGGACCAAGGAGTTTACGATGCCGATTTACATGCAGTACGATGGGATCGATGGCGACGTCACCACCAAGGGCCACGAGAAGTGGATCGAGCTGAATAGCTGCTCGATGGGCGTCAACCGCCACCTGACCAGCCCCTCCGGCGGCTCGGCCGACCGCGAAGGCTCGACGCCGTCGATTTCCGAGATCGTGGTCACCAAGGTGACCGACGCCGCTTCGCCGAACCTGTTCCGGGCCGCCGTGGGCAAGGGCCCTGGCTCCGAGGGCAAGCTGGTGAAGATCGACTTCTGCAAGACGGACTCGGGCGACACCGAGCCGTACCTGCAACTCGAACTGGAAAACACGCTGGTCAGCAGCTTCAGCGTGAGCAGCGGCGGCGACCGCCCGACCGAATCGCTGGCCCTGAACTTCGTCAAGATCACGGTCAACAACATCGGCATGGGCGCCGCCAACGAGACCGGTCAACCCGACCGCGCTCACTACGACCTGGCGACCCACGAAGGGGCGTAACGCACCAGACCTATGCCGGCCCCTGCCTCACCGGCAGGGGCCGGGCCCCTGGGCCGGACTCGAAACGGCTTCATCACTCAAACACCCGGGCCACGCCCGGGTTGTTTCGTCTCCGCCGCGTCCGCGTGCTGGACCGCACCTGCTGCCCTAATGCATCGTCAAATGGGATGTTGCCCGAAGGAATGCTGGGTGGCACGTCCCTCGGTACTCCGAGGGCGTGCGAGTCGCTCTCCCCACGCCCTCGGAGTACCGAGGGACGAGCCACCCAAGTAAAGTCATGCGCAACAGGTCGCTTGATTTTGCACTAGAGCATGTTGCGACCGGTTGGAGCGGTGGGCCCCCCGCGCCCCACACCCAAAAGGTAGGTGCGGCGTGGGGGCCACTTTAACCACCCCCCCACCCCCACCCCCACCCCCCCCAGAATGAAA
>JAEUIF010000108.1 GCA_016795185.1 Planctomycetia bacterium
ACCCATGGTTCAGCTGCCAGCCCATCAGGCGTTCACCGCCTGCGGAAGCCGCGTAGTAACCTTCGGGGGTCCACGCAATCCACTCGGAGCCCGCCACGAACAGCGAGACCAGCGGTTCTTGTCGTTCGGGATCCCAGACGCGCATGGTCTGGTCGGCGGACCCGGACACGAAGTAGCGCCCATCCGGCGACGGGCAGAGCGAAAAGACGTTGGCGGCGTGGCCGGCGAAGTAGCGCAACTGCTTGCCGGTGCGCAGCTCGACGAGGTACATCAGGAGATCGCCGCCGACCACTGCCTTGTCATTCCCGAGCAGCGTGAAGCTGTTGATGCGTTCGCCGTCGGTGCGGAACCTGTTGACGGCTCCGTCCCGCCCCTTGATGACCAACTGGTCGTTGTCGACGACTTCCAGGGACCACGCCGCGTTGCTTCGGATCGCACGTAGGTAGTTGCCGTCAGGCAACGCGCCGAACTCGAGGTCACTGAGCCTGAACGAACGTTCGAGCGGCGTGCCAAACTCCGTAGTGCCGCGGTTGACGTTCCCCCAGGCAATGCTTTGGCCGTCGGCACTCCAGCCGACGCCCCAAACCGACCGACCTTTGCCGCGCAGCTTCTGGGTCACAGTGCCATCCTGCATGCGCCAGATGAAGGTTTCGTGGTCGTTCCCGCCCGTCGTCACGGCTTGCTGACCGTCTGCCGAGAGCGTGCCGTGCATCACCGTGTTGGTGTGTGGCGAGGGGAAAATGCGCACCTGGTCGCCGACGACAGGAATGGAAACCACAGCGCCACGCTGGGCAACGATGGTACCGGTCGCCAGGACCTCCTTGCCGTCGGGGCTGAAACTTACGGCAGTCACCTCGGCCTTGGCCGGGTGGGCCAGTACGGTTCGCCTCGGCGAAACGGCGCCGTATACCTGCCTCAGCGGCGTCGGGTACAGCCGGACAAAACCGTCGGCCGAACCGGTGGCGATCAGTAGGCCGTCAGGGCTCCAGCTGATACAGTTCACCGACTTCGTGTGTCGTATGAGCTGCGCCGAGCGGACGCCCTTGGCCAAGTACCAGATCTCGGCGTTGCCGTCTTGTGACGCGGCCGCCAGCAGCTGGCTGTCCGGCGAGAAAGCCACCTCCATGATTTGCCTTTCGAAGGCGCCCAACGTTTGCTCCAGCTTGCCGCTCGCGAGGTCCCAGACCCGCATCTTCCGCCCGTCGCCGGCGGCCAGTTTCCGCTTGTCCCGAGAAATGGCCAACGCCACGACCGCGTCGTCATGGCCTTGGAAGACCCGTTCGATTCGTTCCGTGGTTAGGTTCACGAGATAAATCGGCCCCACGTTCAAGCTCGGGTCGGCGCGCTGGCCGGTCACCGCGAGCAGCGTGCCGTCGTGCGATAGAGCCGCCGCCCGTAGCGCACCGCGAATACCTCGCCCAATCGGCGGCCGAAGAACACGGATGGTCTCGCCGGTGGCGACATCCCAGATGCGGATGGACTTGTCCAGCGATACCGACACCACTTGTTGCCCGTCCGGCATGAAAAACGCCCGCCGCACCACATCGGTGTGGCCGTCGGCGTCGAACACCAGCCAGGGCTGCGCTGCAGCTGCAGGAGGCGGCTCTTTGGGGTTGAGCTTCTCTGCGACTTTGGTTGACTTAGCGGCAGCGGGGGAGGGAGGGGGGGCTTGGTGCTGGGTTGCACTGCCGGTCACGACGGCAACTGTTGTGGCAGGGCGCGGCCAATTCCACCAAACGATGCCGAGCAGCCCGCACAGGAAACATGAGCTGACCACCGCTCCTGCTCCGCCCAGCAACAGGAGGTGCTTTCGCCCCAATCGTCCGGTGGTGACCGGATTTGGAACGGTCACTGCCTCTGCTTGCGCAGCCACGCCGTCGGCGCTGACGGGCGGCTCGACTGGAGCGGTGGCTGCGGTTGGGGGGTCCTCAGCGAGTGGCGGGAGGGCCGGCGGTTGATTGCCGGGCGCCGGTACTTCCAGAGGCGTGCGGCAGCGGCGGCAAGCCGTTTTCGCGCCCTGACGGTCATCGGGAACCTGGTATGCAGCCTGGCAGGTTGGGCACTGGAAGCGAATCATGGGCGGCCTCAAATTGCTGGGATTTGGTGCTAATTGCAGAGCCGTTGCTGCGCAGCCGTGTCGAAAACGGCGCACCGAATCGTACGATCAAAAGGCACTGGTTGCAAGAACGGACGCATTGTCCGGTTGAGTATGCGTCTTCCGCGTACGATTGAAGCCGCTAAAGATGGTGCGGACCTGTGGCCTACCCGGCTATCGTTGGCGACGCCGTTTCTTCTGCCCCTGCTTCCGGGCAGCCAGTCGGATCTGAGACACTGGGTCTACATCCTTCTCGTAGGTCTTCCGAACATTTTGCCGTCGATCGCCAACCTGTGCCGCCGCGACCACCGCTCGGTCATCATGCATGGCTACTGCCATGCCAGCTAGTCCGTCAGCCTTGGGCGATCGCGTTGCTGAAGCAAGACTCAACTTGGGGGCTGCACTGGTATTTCATTACTGGATCTGTCGACGCGACCGTGTCCTACGATCAGCCGCTGCATCAGGTCATTCGACCGAGGCGAGGCGGCCGCTTTGCTGCATCAGCAATCCCTGGCGCTGCATTGCGTAGCTGAGGCCACGTTGACTCCTTGCCAGTAGTTTTTTACTGCAGTCCTCATCGGCGATGAGTTCGACATACGACGGACGGCCTGGCACACCGCGAATTCAGCCGCGAGAACCGCTTTATTGTCGGCGCGCTTTGGTGACCAGCGTTATCGCTGAAGAGAATCGCAAGTCCGCAGGCCATCGACCTGACTTCCTGCTACTGCTCTTAGTGCATGGAAACAGTTTAGAATTCCGGCGACACCGTCGAGCCGCCCTGGAAGTCAACTTGGCAAACTGCGGTGCTTCACGATTCAGCCACGAAGGCGATACAACTCCAGAAAGCGCCGTGCCGGCGGCATGGAAGGAAGCGAATCAGAGGCCAGACAATGACCGCTTGCAATCTGGAGTTGCCCTGGCAGACGTTCGTGAGCGAAGTGGAGGACATTCAAGTAGAGCCGGCTTCGGTGCTCCGGGTAATGCTGGAAGCCAGTGACGTTGCCAGGCTGGCTGGTGTCAGCATGGAGGGCTTGCCTGACTTCGGCTACCGGCAACGAGGCACGGCCCAATGCCGATTAGCCTTGGGCCTGGAGCTTGCCGTCCACGTACCAGCGCTGCGACAATGGGCGAAATCAGGGAGACCGCCCATGACGGGGAAAGAACGAACACGCTACGCCATCTGGAGGGGTCGTGACGACAAGGACGCATACGGAATTGACCGCGCAGACACTGAACCGCCTGACAAGGAAAAGTGCGACCTGATGCACACCTTCGACGCCAAGTCCTGGAAAGATGCGAAGCGGATAGCAAATCAGCACATCTCGAAATTGCGTGCTACGGAGATGAAACGCCCATGACGGAGCAAGAGTGGCTGGAATGTACTCATGCCCGTGAAATGCTCCCGTTCTTTTGGTCGGGCAAGAGCCGTCGAACCAAAGCAGCCCGACGAAAGTTGCGTCTTTTTAGCTGTGCCTGTGTGCGCCGCATCTGGCATCTCCTCGACGGCCAGTTCCACGAGGCTGTCATGCTGACAGAGCGCCTCGCCGACAGATTGGTGGACTGGAAGGACTGCAAGAAAACGAGCCGCGAAACAACGGCCGCCACGTTCGCGCGCCAGCAATCTCCCGAGCCTTGGGTAAGGTATGCGGTCAGTTCGGCGTCGATCTTGCTCACCAAGCGAACGTCTAACGTAGCTTTCATCGCCTGTGCCGAAGCGGAATGGGCTTACGCTTGGTCGGAACAGCCTCTCTCCACGGACGGTGTCGGAGAGCAGCAAGAGCAGGCCGCACAGCGCGAAAGGAAGGTGCAAGCCGACCTGCTACGCGATGTGTTTGGCCCGCTACCCTTCCGCTCCGCAGCCGTCGTCACTTCCTGGCTGACCTCCACCGTCGTCTCGGTCACCACGGCCATCTACGAGGAACGCGCCTTCGAGCGGATGCCCGTCCTTGCCGACGCGCTCGAAGACGCCGGCTGCGACAATGCCGACTTGCTGAACCACTGCCGTTCCGACGGGCCGCACGTGCGTGGATGCTTCGTGGTCGATTTGCTGACGGGCAAGGAGTAGGCCATGACGGAGACCGAATGGCTGGTGTGCACGGACCCGCCCCTGATGCTGGATTTCCTTCGCGGGAAGGCCGGCGACCGGAGGCTGCGGTTGTGTGCCGTCCATTGCCTCCGCCCCATTCTCCACCGCTTGGCCGACGCGCGGCTCAGAAGGGCAGTTGTTGTGGCGGAACAGTTCGCAGACGCCATCGTCAGTGAAATCGAAATGGCGTCGGCACTCGAGGGGGTTGAGGAATATGGTGGCGACGTCGGCAAGTTATGGAACTTCAGAGCGATTGATTCCGCAGACTGGTTCGACTACTTCGCCTTATACGCCGTGTGCTTCAACATGGGCACGGCA
The DNA here is from genome assembly GCA_016795185.1 of Planctomycetia bacterium. GTDB lineage: Bacteria > Planctomycetota > Planctomycetia > Gemmatales > Gemmataceae > JAGVLI01. Next base: position 4,500 of record JAEUIF010000108.1, read on the forward strand.
AGCAAGTACCCCGACGACGGGACGTTGAACGGCTTTGACCTCGGCGGTCTGACGCAAAAGGCTGTCCGCTACGCCGCGAAGGCAGCCTGGCGCCTGGTCCCACCTAGTGGCTTGATTGAAGCCAATCAGGTCGAAGCCAGCCAAGCTATCTTACTCCGCCACCTCTTCGGCAATCCCTTCCGTCCGTACCCCGCCCCAGCATCCTGGCCTTCGCTGGTCATCGACCTGGCTCAGCAGCTCTACGCCGGCGCCGACGTGCGGTTGGTCCTGCATGACGCCCTGCTGGATGCCGGCCACGCTGACCTGGCCGAGCACTTCCGGCAGGAGGCTGCCCATCCGAAAGGCTGCTGGGTGCTCGACTTGGTACTCGGAAAGGGATAGACGCCCATGATCGAGCAAGAGTGGCTAGGCTGTGTTTTACGAATCCAAGAAGCGCAAAATCATGCCTAAGTGGAGCATCCCCAAATAATGCAGCGCCAACTTTTCATAACGGGTCGCCAAGCGCCGCCGCTCCTTCAGCCAGCCGACGCAGCGCTCGATCAAGTTGCGCTGCCGATACGATTCCCGATCGAACGGCCCTTGCGCTCCCGCTTCATTGTCCCGATGGGCAATGACCGGGGTGATGCCGTGGCGCCGCAGCCAGCGGCGAATCCAGCCGGCCGAATAGCCTTTGTCGCCCACCAACTTGGCCGGGCGGCGCTTGGCGGGACGACCGCGTTGCGGTACGGCTACCGCTTCGACCAGCGAGGTCAAATGCCGCGTTTCATGTTCTTGCCCTGGACCGATTTCGACGCTGATCGGCAGCCCTTGGCCGTCACAGACCAAGTGCACTTTGGTGCTGAAACCGCCCCGGCTGCGGCCCAAGGCGTGGTCAGCCGGCTCGCCAGAGGGGATTTTTTTTTTCGAGCCCCGGCCGCGGCCTTGTGCGCGCGAACGATGGTGCCGTCGATGAAGAACCGTTGCCAATCGAGCTGGCCATCGGCTTGGCGCTGGACCTGCAAGTGCTCCAAGATGCGTGCCCAGAGTCCGGCGCGCGTCCAGCGGCGGAA
>JAEUIF010000120.1 GCA_016795185.1 Planctomycetia bacterium
TTGACGGGCAGTCTGATCGTCGCAGGCACCTGTCAGGGCCTGGCGTTCACCAGCGTCTGCGTCTGGCACAACGTCGTTCGTGTTAGCCCCGAACCGCTTTTGCTGGCGCTGGGCATGGGACTGGGAGGACTGGTCCTGTGCCACCTGCGGGCCGCGTGTCCGACAGGGCGGGCGTGGGTGCTGTCCTTCGCGGCGGTTGTCGGCGTCGGTGTGGCCGTCAAGCTCACATTCTTGCCGCTCGCGGTCATTCCCTGGCTGATGTTGCCCGGTTGGAAGTACAAGGTCCGCTATGTAGCCGCTGCCAGCGGGTGCTTTGTACTGGCCACGGCACCCATATGGTCGCAGTACAGGCGCTTCGTCCAATGGATGGTGGGCTTGCTGTCGCATCGCGGCCGATACGGCAGCGGCGAGGCCGGCTTCGACCTGGCGGAGTACCTGGGCCAACTGCGCGCGCTGGCGTGGAGCGAGTTTCCGCTGTTGGCCGTGGCCCTGGCGGCGCTGGCCTACGTGGCGCTGCGACCGATCCTCCGTCGCCATGCACCCGAAGAAAGTGCGCCGGTCGGCCGGTGTTTGCTGGCCCTGGCTGTGGCCATGACTGGCCAGTTCCTCATGGTTGCCAAGCACAGTTCGCCGCGCTACCTGTTGCCAGCCTTCGGTCTGACGGGTGCCGTCCTGGCGCTATTACTATTCGATTTACTGCGAACGAAGGACTGGGCGGCGAGATTGGGTCGGGGTGTCGTGCTCGCAGGCGTTGGCGTGCTGGGCTGGCATGGCGTTCAATCGTTCCAGGCCGCGACCCACGACAAGGTTGCAACGGGGCAGGCGTTTAGCGGGAAGCTACGGGACTTTTTCGACGCGCAACCTCAGCGGGGCGTGGTAGTGACCTACTACGGCGCGTCCAGCCGAGCTTACGCGCTGGCCTTCGGCAATGCCTGGGCCAATAACGTCTGTGCGGCCTCCGCGGCGGCGTTGCATCCGCCGGCGTACTTTTACAGCGTACAGGGAAGCGGGTATTCGGACCTGGCCGGGTCGGCTCTCAAGCCGGAAGCGGTGATGCGGTTGCCCGGTCCCGTTTACTTCCACGGTCGCCCCTTCAGCCGCGCCGACGGCCGCGATCGACCGGCCGACTTCCAGTTTGAATCCCTACTTACGAACGGCCGCGAGACGCTCTACCGGGGACTGCGCCCCACCACCTTGCCCCAATAGCGGCTGCAAGCCACGAAAGTAGCAACGAACAAGCCCACGACAGCAGTCGTGGGCTTGCTGTGTTGCCCGAGCAACAAATGACCCCGACGGGATTCGAACCCGTGTCGCGGCCTTGAAAGGGCCGTGTCCTAGGCCTCTAGACGACGGGGCCAATGGCTGCCGCGACACTCCCCTATTGATAGAGGACGCGCTGGCGGGCGTCAAGTTCGCTTGACGCGCGCGCTCGCCGTTCGCTATAGCCCGCCGACATGAATGATCGAACCCTTGCGCCCGCGTGGCTGTCCCGTTCCGCCTTCGATACGCTCGTTCCGGGCATACTGCTGCTGCACTTAACGCTCTCACCCCTGATCTTCCACCGCGCTTCGCTGGAAGTCTTTGAATACAGCAAGGTTGCCCTGTTGCTGACAACGGCCCTGCTGCTGACCGGGTGCATCCTGACGGCGGGCTGGGGTCGATTGTCCGCCGTACTCGGCGAAATTACCCGTTCGCCGCTGGCCGCGGGCTTCCTGCTGTTTGCCCTATCCGCGGCTTGTTCGACCGCAACGTCGATCCAGCCGCGCACCTCGCTGTGGGGCACGTTCGAGAGCTTTGCCGGCCTGTGGACGATGCTCGCTTACACCGTCCTATTCCTCGCGACATGGCTCGCGACGCGCACGCCGGAAGCAGCGCGTCGCTTGCTCGCAGGCAGTGTGGCTGCCGCCGCCTTCGCCGCCGCCTACGCGGTCGTCCAGGCCGTCGGCTGGGATCCGCTGCCGTGGGCGCTGGTTTCCCAGGTGGGCGACTATGACCGTCCTTTCGCCACGCTGGGGCATGCCAATTTTCTGGGCGCTTACCTGGTAATGGTCGTTCCCGTCGTTGCCCACTTCGCTCTGCTGGCCTGGAGCCGGCGGCACTGGCTGTCGTTGGCCGTACTGTTGCTCGTGCAAGCCCTTTGCGTTTGCGCGATCCTGCTGGCAATGTCACGCGGTGCGTGGCTGGCGCTGATTTGTGTCTGCGGTGTGCTGGCCGCCGGCTGGGCTAGTAGCAGTCGGCAGCGTTGGCTAGGGCTGTGTTGCGTTGGGCTACTGATATGTGCAGGCGGCCTGGGTGGCCTCGGACTGATGGGCAAGTCCGAAGCGGGCTTGCTGTCCCACGTTCAGGCCCGTTTGCAACAGTTTGCCGTGGCGGGCAGCCGAGGGCCGGTCTGGCGGGCGAGCCTGGCCATGTTCCGGGAACGGCCTTGGTTCGGCTGCGGCCTGGATGCGTTTCCGCTGGCCTTCGGCAAACACCGGCCAGTCGAACTCTGGAACGCCGAGCCGAACCTGACGCCCGTCAAGGCCCATAGTGAATTCCTCCACGTGCTGGCGACGCAGGGGTTGCTCGGCGGCCTGGCGGTGATCGTAGTCCTGATAGGTCTGGCTCACGCGGGTTGGCGGGCCTGGCGCGGCACGGACGCGGTGGACCGTCCCCTGGTGCTTGCGATCATTGCGGGCGTCGTCGGCTTTTTCGTGCAGGTCGGTTTCAGCTTCATGGTGGCCGGCTGCGGTGTGTTGTTCGTCACATTCAGCGCGGTACTAGCGGGTCTGGCCTCGCTGCGCGGTACTGCCATGGAGCAGGGGCCGCGACCGCACGCACTTAGCATGCTGGTCGCCGGCGCGCTGGCCCTGCTGGCGTTCGGCTACAATCTCGAGCCTCTGCCCTGGACCGGCA
>JAEUIF010000186.1 GCA_016795185.1 Planctomycetia bacterium
TTGCGTGGGCATGGGAATCCTGCTTGCGTCACATGCCCACGCAAAGCCGTGGGCATGGCACCCTCGGCAATCAAGAAGTCGGCAATTAGCGAATTCCGAACACCGCACGACCAACTCATTGTGAGGGCAAAAACATGCGCGCCTGGTTGACCTGTCTGCGCGGCGTGGTGGTGCTGGCGGCCTGGTGGACCATGATGCTGGCGGCCTCGGCGGCGGATGCCGACCCCAAGGCTCAGGTGACGACCGTGATCAAGGCCGTTGGTGGGCCGGACAAGCTGCTCAAGCTGGTGCGGATCAAGGAGAAGCTCTACATCGGCGCGGACCCGGCGGGCAAGGGCAGCGACCGTGTGTCCGTGCTGGAGCCGCCGAACCACTGGTGGCTGGGCAAGAATCAGCGGACCAACGAACCCGCCGTCTACCTCGTCTGGGCCTGGACGCTCGGCGCGCTGGTGGACCCGAAATCCAAGATCGAGTCCATCCCGGAGATCAAGGAAGGCGACAGGCCCGCGTTCGGCCTGCGCGTCAGCGAGACCATCACTCCACCGATGGACATCTACTTCGACCAGGCCGACCAGCGCCTGGTGCGCATCGACTGGCGCTCGGACATCCACCGTTTCAGCGACTGGAAGGAGCACGACGGCGTGAAGTACCCCGCGAAGTGCGTCGGCTACAAGAAGGCCGGCGGCAAGCAGTGGTACGCCACGGAGATCGTGGAACTGGAACGCCTGAAAGAACTGCCGGAGGGGCTGAAGCGGTAGCGCCGACTTGGAGCGCGGCGGTTAGCTTAGCGGGAGCTGGCTGGTTGTCTGCAACGGAGAACGCTCGATGACGGAGCCAGAATGGCTAGCGTGTACCAAGCTGACGCCGCTGCTGGAGTTCCTGCGCGACCGAGCCAGCGACCGGAAGTTGCGGCTGTTCGCCGTGGCCTGCTGCCGGCACGATTGGGCTTGGCTGAAACCATTTGCCCGCGCCAGCGTTGAACTCGCGGAGCGGTTCGCCGATGGCGATGCCAGCGCGGAGGAGTTGGCCCAAGCCAAGAGAGTGGTCTGGGTCCATTGGACGCAAGGGCGCATCGCTGGCAGTAATCTGCGCTGGGACCAGACAACGGTTCTGGCTGCCGATGAAAACCTGTCGGCGAATATCCTGAAACTCAAGGATTTGAGTTGGCCATTGGAGAGACAGTTCCTGAGTTCGCTCCGAGACGTGTTCGGCAACCCGTTTCAGCCCATGACCGTCGATCCCGCCTGGCGCACGTCCACGGTGTCGAGCCTGGCGCAAGCCATCTACCACGAGCGGGCGTTCGACCGCCTGCCCATCCTCGGCGACGCCCTCGAAGACACCGGCTGCGACAACGCCGATATCCTCAACCACTGCCGGCAGCCGGGAGACCATGTTCGAGGTTGCTGGTGTGTGGACTTGCTGCTCGGTAAGCGCTGAGTTCCGCCTCGCCAAGAAAGGGGACCGAAAGGAGATGGCGCGACTGGGGCCGCGCCCTTTAGTCAGGGGCGACTGCTGGCCGCACCGGCGCGCAGCCGCCGGCGCTGCCGTTCAGTAGGTCAGGCTTTCCAGCCTGACAGCAGCGCCCTCGATATGCGGCCAACCACCGGCGCTTCGTGTCAGGCTGGAAAGCCTGACCTACAAGAATGCCTGTCAGGCTGGAAAGCCTGACCTACAAGAATGCCTGTCAGGCTGGATAGCCTGACCTACGCGCGTTTGCTCACCTGCCGTTCCTCGTGTAGCATGCCTGTATCGGAACACCGTCCGCCCGGCGAAACCGGATCGTTCGCCGTCAGCAGAAAGAGTGCTCGTCCATGGCCGCCGCCTGGGTGCCGCCGCCGCCTTCATATCACCTGCGGGTATTCGCCGTCAGCCTGGCCCTGGTGGCCGTCTGCCTGGTTGGCTTCCTCTTCGGCGTCCGCCTCGAAAACGTGGTTCCCGCCACCGGGCGCATCACCTGCCTCGACATTCACGAAGTCCGTGCCCCCGCCGCCGGTCTGGTCGAACCCGGCTGGTATGAAGGCGACGGCGAACAGCTGCCGTCGGTGCCTGGTGCTCGGTTTCATCGTTTGCAGCCGGGCGACGTGGTGCGGCCCGGCCAGCCGCTGGCCATCGTCCGCGCGGAAGCCATCCGGGTGCAGGTGCAACGCCTGGAAGACGAGATCGCCCGGCTGGGCGGCCAGGGCGAAGCGGTCGAGAAGCTAAAACGCGAACTCGGCGGCTTGCGGCAGCGCTGGCGGCAAGGCGTGCTCCGCGCCCCGGACACCGCCGACAGCTGGCTAGTCCTCGAAGTACCCGTGACGCCGCTGGAGAAAGTCGAACCCGGCGACTTGCTGGCCACCCTGGCGCCCGCCGATCCGCAAACCCGCCAGCCCACCCGGCTCGTGGCCCGGCTCGACGTGGCGGAAAAGCACTGGGGCGGCGTCGCGGTCGGGCAGACGGTCCGGCTGTGGAGCAACGTCAGCAATCCGCGTCTGCACGGCGCGGCGGACGCCGTCATCG
>JAEUIF010000332.1 GCA_016795185.1 Planctomycetia bacterium
TAGCCGCCAGTTCGCCTGAAGAACGGTCCGCGCCGTCGGCACCGAAGACATTCATTCAGGGAGAGTTGTTCCCCTTCGGGGCCAATGAGGATACCGAAACCGCTGCCCCCGCTGGCGAGGTGCCGTTAGCAGCAGTTCCGCCGCCGCGCGCGAAAGACGCCTGGCAAGCGACCTATCGCCTGGTCGATACGGTGGAGCAGTTTGACGACTTCGAGCAACAGCTGAAGCAGCAGCGACGGTTCGCCATCGATCTGGAAACCACCAGCCTGGAACCGCGCCGTGCCGAGATCGTCGGGCTGGCCTTCAGCTGGCAGGCGGGCGAGGGCTGGTACGTGGCGGTGCGCGGCCCGGCGACGGACGCGCACCTCGATCCGCGCAAGACGCTCGACCGACTGCGTCCGATACTGGAAGACCCAGCGGTGGCGAAGATCAACCAGAACATCAAGTACGACTGGCTGGTGTTTCGGCAACAAGGCGTCAATCTGCAAGGGGTGGTGGGCGACCCGATGGTGGCGGACTATCTGCTGCACGCGGGCGAGCGCAGCCATAGTCTCGACGACCTCGCCCTGCGCTACTTGCAGCACCGGATGATTCCCATCACGGACTTGATCGGCAAGAAGGTCAAGACGCAGCGGCGGATGGACCAGGTGCCGACCGCGCAGGTCGCCGAGTACGCCGGCGAGGACGCCGATGCGGCCTATCGCCTGGGTGACATCCTCGAAAAAGTGCTGGCCGAGCAAAAGCTGAAGCAACTGTACGACGAGGTCGAAATCCCGCTGATCGAGGTCCTGGCGGAACTGGAATTCAACGGCATTCGGCTCGATATACCGCTGCTGACCAAACTCGGCGAGCAGATGACCGGCCAGCTGGCAGTCATCAAGCAGGACATCTACGATGTCGCCGGGCACGAGTTCAACATCGACTCGCCCAAGCAGCTGCGCAAGATTCTCTTCGAGGAACTGAAACTGCCGGTGCAGCGCAAGACGGGCGTCAAAGGCGAGCCGAGCACGGACCAGGAGACGCTCGAAAAGCTGGCGGGACTGGGCCATCCGTTGCCGCGCAAGATCGTCGAGTATCGGCAGGTCAGCAAGCTGAAGGGTACCTACGTCGATGCGCTGCCGACGATGGTCAACCCGGCGACGGGCCGGGTGCATGCCTCGTTCAACCAGACAGTGGCCGCTACTGGCCGGCTGTCGTCGAGCGACCCGAATTTGCAGAACATCCCGGTGCGCACGGCCCAGGGCCGGCAGATTCGGCAGGCGTTCATACCGGAACCCGGCTGGCAGCTGCTGACGGCGGACTACTCGCAGATCGAGTTGCGCCTGCTGGCGCACTTCAGCGGCGATGAGCATTTGAAGGAAGCGTTCGCCAAGGATCAGGACATTCACGCAGCGGTGGCAGCGCAGATTTTCGGCCTGCCCGAAGCCGACGTGACGGCCGACCAGCGGCGCATGGCGAAAACCGTGAATTTTGGCGTCATCTATGGCATGAGCGCCCACGGCCTGGCCGAACGGCTGGAGATTCCGCGCGATCAGGCGGGCCAGTTCATCGACGCCTATTTCGGCCGCTACCCCAAGGTGCTGGGCTACCAGACGGAGTTGCTGGAAAAATGCCGGAAGTCGGGCTTCGTCACCACGATCCTGGGCCGCCGGCGGGCGATCACCGGCATCCGGGCGGATTCGAGCTACCAGCAGCGCAACCAGCCCGAGCGCGAAGCGATCAACATGGAGATTCAGGGCTCCGCCGCCGACCTGATGAAGCTGGCGATGCTGAATATCTATCGCCGTTTGCTGCACGAAAAACTCCAGACCCGAATGCTCCTGACCGTCCACGACGAACTGGTGTTCGAGTCGCCGCCCGACGAGTTGAAAGCGGCGGCGAAACTCGTCGAAGAAGAAATGACGGGCGCGATGAAATTGGATGTCCCGTTGAAAGTAGACGTGGGCGCGGGGCCAAACTGGCTGGATGTGACCGATGTTTAGCCGCGAGCCGCAGGCGAGGGCTGGCCGAATCTTGCCCCGGATCGCGTTCGACCTGGACGAGACGCTGGGTGTACCAGTCATCGACGGTGTCAAGATCGCTGGCTGGCAACTGCGGCAGGGTTGTTCGGAACTCTTGGCTCGGCTGGAACCGCACTTCGCTTTGTGTTTGTGGACGGTGAGCAGTCGCCGATACGTGGAGAAGGTGCTGGGTTACGGCCTGGGACAGTGGTTTCGAGAAGTTTGGACCTGGGATGAACTGCCTGTGCAATGGAAGGATATTCGGCGAATTGGAGCGAACTTTCTGGTGGACGACAGTCCGCACCATCGGGAAGCGGCGCGTTGCCATGAATTGGCCGATTCCTATATCGTGGTTCCTAGCTATGGCAGCCCCGAGGATGTTGCCGATCCGACTGGCTGGGTCAGATTGGTCGAATCCGCAGTATATGGAACTCGGTAAGAACTTCTCAGCGTACGAAAGTGAAGGAAGTCATGGTCAGCATCAAGTTCCCTGACTCGGAATCCCGCAAGCGGGCGCTCGGATTCTTACTTGGAAGATTCTCTGGACGGGTGCTTCGATCCGGTGAAGTTATCGTCCCCGACGCTGCCCTTGAAGCACTGGCAGCCGAGAACTTCAGCTTCACGGTCTTGGGGAGAGCAACCTATGACCAAATGGCGCCGGTTCGAAATATTGCTGACTCTTCAGTTTAATGATGGTCGCGCGGTGCCCCAGGAATGGCTTGTCGATGCGCTTGATGAAGTGGCCGATCACTTCGGTGCCGCCAGTTTCGAGACACAGACGATCGAAGGTCGCTGGCGTCATGGAGGAATGATTTATCGAGACAACTTGGTGCGAATCACCGTCGATTTTCCAGATACCGCGAAGAACCGCACCTGGATGAAGAAATTCAAGGCTCGCTGGAAGGCGCGGCTCGAACAACTCGAACTCTGGATGGTGAGCTACCGCATTGAAGTCGAGTGACACAAGCCGGAAGCCCGTCATCGGCCTGATCGGCGGCATTGGCAGCGGCAAGAGCGCGGTGGCCGCCGAGTTTGCCCGGCACGGTGGGCGGATCATCTCGGGCGACGCCCTGGGCCACGAGGCCCTGCGGCAACCGGCGATTCGCGGCAGGGTCGTCGAGCGCTTTGGACGCGGCATCCTGGGCCCCGACGGCGAGATCGTGCGACGGGAACTGGGCCGAATTGTCTTCGCCGACCCGATTGCGCGGCGCGATCTGGAAGGATTGGTGTTTCCCTACATAGAGGCGCGCATCCGGGATGAGATCGAGGCGGCGCAATCGGCGGCCGACATGCGCTTCGTGCTGCTGGATGCTGCCATCATGCTGGAAACCGGCTGGAATAAAGTGTGCGACTGGCTCGTCTATATTCACGTCCCCCGCGCGATGCGTCTGGACCGTTTGCAGCGCCAGCGGGGTTGGTCCGAAAAGGAGGTGACGGCGCGCGAACAGGCGCAGATACCTTTGACGGATAAAGCAAGCCACGCCGATTTCACCGTGGATAACTCGGGCGCCCTCGCGGAAACGGGCCGGCAGGTATACAATCTCCTGCAACACCTGGGATTGGTCCCGTCGTCGAAATCGGATTGAATAGCCGCCCCCGGAATGGATGGCCGGGAGCGCACCATCGTAGTTCACCGGAGTTGGAAGCACCCATCACTTGTGAAAGTCATCGTTCCTGCCGCTGGCGCTTGCCGCCGACCGCACCTTGCAGCCACCATATCGGTGCCGGTTGGGCGGCCAAGACCGGGAAAAGGGAAGCAACACCGCAGTGCGGTCCGCGCGGCCGCGGTCGGTTGCCCTTTTGCCGTTGCCTTCCTCTTCGCGCCAGTCGAGACGAAGGAGAACCTATCATGGCCGAAGCCAGAAGCCGAACCAACAACCCGCGTCCCCGCCCCCGGAACAAGCCCGACGCCGGCCCCAGCCACGCCAACGGCAACGACGAACGCCTGAGCCACGACGAGCCGCAGCGCGCGCCGGAAACCGCCCTCGCCGATCGCGGTGAACGTCCGGAGCGCGCCGAACTTCCCGAACGCCCGGAACGGCAGCAACCGATCGGCCGACCGGGCGTCGAGGAGGAGTTTGGCGGATTCGACGAGGAAATCAACAACCGCTACGAGGAAATCAAGCGCGGCGGCACGCACATCAGCGAATTGCAGCAGATGACCATGGGCGGCCTGCTGAAGACCGCCAAGGACGAAGGCCTGTCCGAGATCACCGGCCTGAAGAAGCAGGACCTGATCTTCAAAATCCTGAAAGAGCGGGTCAAGCAGAACGGCCTGATGTTCGGTGAAGGCACGCTCGAAGTGCTGCCCGACGGCTTCGGCTTCCTGCGCAGCCCGGACTACAACTACCTGCCGTGCCCGGACGACATTTATATTTCTCCGAGCCAGATTCGCCGCTTCGGTCTGCGCACCGGGGCGGTGGTCGCGGGCCAGATTCGGCCGCCCAAGGAGAACGAACGCTACTTCGCGCTGCTGCGCGTCGAGGCGATCAACTACAACGATCCGGACATCCTCACACAGAAGGTCGTCTTCGACGATCTGACGCCGCTGCATCCGGACAAGCGGCTCAAGCTGGAACTCGAACCCAGCGAAATCAACATGCGCGTCATGGACCTGGTGACGCCGATCGGCAAGGGCCAGCGCGGCCTGATCGTCGCTCCGCCGCGCACCGGCAAGACCATCCTGCTGCAAAAGATCGCCAACAGCATCCTGAACAACCACCAGGAATGCTACGTCATCGTGCTGCTCATCGACGAGCGGCCCGAGGAAGTGACCGAAATGGAACGCACGGTCAAGGGGCCGCGCTCCGAGGTGGTAAGCTCGACCTTCGACGAACCGGCCAGCCGGCACGTCCAGGTCAGCGAGATGGTGATCGAGAAGGCCAAGCGCCT
>JAEUIF010000335.1 GCA_016795185.1 Planctomycetia bacterium
TCAACATCGGCGTTGGCTTACGTAACTGCGGGTCATCCCATCTTTCAGGGTTGGCCAGCGCATGGCCGGCCAGGGCAACATCCCCGCCTCGACTCATACCGACCGTGAAGGTGGTGTAGTAGACATCGCGCCAGAGTCGCAGGTTCGATAGCGTTACTGCCGTCCCGGAAGCACCGATGCTCGCGGGCGTCAGATCGTTCACCGTCGGCCCCTGCGGACTGCCGGGGTCGTAGTCGACGCCGTTGCCGAAGACCGATTGCCCATTGACCCAGACGATCAGGCGGGCATCGACGTTGGCGAAGCCGAGTTGGTTCGTCCCCGGACGCCGCAACGTCGTGGCCAGGTTGGCCAGGGTCTCCGCTGGTTGTCCGGCGGCCCGCAGCCGGGTGAGCGAGCATTGCCCGCTGGCCAGGTCGAACACGGCTTGAAAGCGTTCGTTGCCTTTGCACAGATCGAGCCGCAGTTCGCCCTGAGCTTGGTCCGTGGCGGCCTGGCATTCGAGCAGCAGATCGCCGACCCAGTAGGCACCGTTGCGAGGCATCATGCTGGTATTGCCACTGTTGTAACCGCTGAAGTCCGTGATGAGCTCCGGACGCTCGGCAAACGGTTGGTTGAAATGGGTATAGCGCAACCAGGATAGGTCGGCGGACTGCGGGAGCACGAAATCGCCGGTCGCGGGCGCTGGTTCTACCTGGTCAGCAAGTCTCCAGCGCGGCCGGGGGGCGGGACCGTCCTTGCCGCGCTGGTTGTTGTCGTACACCAGTTGCCGCCGTGCCAAGACTTCGTCGGGTGATTTGCGGATGATCTGGAACTTGCCCGCAGCGAACAGCTTTTCGGCCTCGTCGTGCGCCTGGCGTTCCTCCTCGGTTTCGCCGCGCCAGGAAAAGCCGGAATACGGCGTAGACCAGAATTGTTCCGGCGTTGGCACCTGGCGCGGTGAAGCGTGGACGTACAGCTCGCCCTGGGCGATGGCGATGGTCTCGCCGGGCAAGCCCACGATGCGGCCCACATAGTTCATCGTCACCCCGTTGCGAACGGGTTCGACCGGATAGCGGTAGGCTGCTACTTGCAGGCGTTCCAGCGAGCCATAGCCAAGTTTGGCGCAGAGGATGCGGTCGCCGCCGGCCAGAGGCGGGTCTTGGCGGGCGCTTTCCAGGTCAATGTCGTTGCGGCAATTCGGGCAGGTGCAAGCCGTCAGTCGCTGGACCGGCCGACCGCCGACCGTATCCATCTCCGCGCTGGCGTTCACGGCGAATTCTTGGCCGCACTCCGGGCAGCGGACCATCTTATGGTAGCCCCACAGCGTTTCGGCCATCGAGCCGGTGGGAATCACGAACGCTTCCGCGACCCAGGTTTGCAAGACGAAAATGCAAATGCCGCCATAAACGCTTTGGAGGACAAAAGCCAGGGAAGCGGCGCGCAGCCGTTTCTCCTTCGGGAGTGCGATTCTGGAGCCCACCAAATAAACAATCCAACTCGCCACCGTCATGGCCAGCAGCACTGGCAAGGCCCACGGCATGGCGGTGGTGAAAAATCTACTTTCAAGGGCCAGGAGCGGGAGGTTGAGCAGCACGATCAACAGAATGGCCAACAGCGCGCGCCGGAAGCGCACCTCCGGCACGCGAAAGACGCGCGCCGATCCCCAGAGGATGCCGGCCGCGATGATGTAGTTCAGCAGAAAGAGTACGAGAAACCCGCCCAGGAACCACGGGGCGAACGTCATGGGTGCTCCTTGGTGCGCCAGCCGCGCGGCGGCTGACTGGGAAAGCGCCAAAGTGAATCGTTACATTCAGTGCGGTTTCAGCACTCGGAACCGGCGACGAATGACTCCGCCCGCCGTGCCCCGCGCGTGCCAAACCACACCGCCAGCACCAGCACCGGCAGCCAGAATAGGGTGTACTTGTCTTCCAGCCCGGACAGAAAATAACTGGCGTGGATGTACGGGCCAATCAGAAAAATGCCGATGACCACCGCTCCCCACACGCTAGCTTGCTGGTTGCCGAGCAGCAGGAACAGCGGCACGACCAGGAGGCAATAGTCGTAAGGCTGGCTGTACGGGCCGACGAAAAAGGCCGCCAGCACGCCCAGCGATAGTACTTCCGCCAGGCCCGAACTTCGGTCCCAGGCGCGCCAGACCAGCAACACCGCCACCGGGACGGCTACCGCCAGGTACAGCGGCCAGCGGACCTCCGGCGGCAGTTGCCGGGCGCGGAGCACCAGCATCCAGGTGGCCCCGATGCCGGGCGTCCGCTCGGTTGGCATCTCGAAGCGTTTTAGCGCGCCCAGCCAGTCGGCGGGCCACGTAGGCTGCACGATGAAGCTCGCCAGGACCAGCAGTGCGCCCGCGCCCATCATACCGATGAGAATGCGTGGGCGGCCGTGCCGCAGCGCCCACAGGGCGACGGCCGGCAGCAGCAGCAACGCCAGGTGCGGTTTGATGGTCAACCAGGCCAGCAACGCCCCGCCCGCGAGGTCGCGACGGTCGTCCAGCAACCGCCAGGCTGCCGTGAGCATGAACAGAACGACCAACACGACCTGGCCAATCAGGGCCGCCGTCCAGGAGAACAGAAAGAAGGGCACGACCACGAACGGCAGCCAGCGCGGGCCAGTCGCCGGCCGCAGCCAGAAGGCGATGATTAGTAGCAGTTGGACGCTAACCGCCAGCCAGACCGCCTTGGCCCCGGTGAAGTCGAGCGCCGCGAAGGGCACACAGAGAAAACCGAGCCAGTGCGGGTAGACGAACGCCGACAGGATGCCGGCGGTTTCGCCGTGTTCGCCCGCACGCAGGTAGGGTGTCTGATAGGACGCCTGAACGGTGGGATCGTAGAGGTCTTGGCCGTGGACCAGCGCCTGGCCGGCGGACCAGTAGCACAGGATGTCCGGGCAGACGCAATCCAGCGCTGCCCACTGCCGCCAACCCAGGCTCAGCACCAAAGTCGCGCCCGCCGCGCCCGCCAGCATCAGCACGGTTTGCCAGCCGGA
>JAEUIF010000341.1 GCA_016795185.1 Planctomycetia bacterium
AAGCCGCCAGGTGAGCTTGACATCCGGGCGGTTCGCCGGCATAGTCCCCGCCCACGAATCAGGGGGAAACGGTGGACGCCCGGAGCCGGTGCAGGGGCTGCCGGAGGGGAACTCGGCAGGTCCGAGTAGGTCAGGCTTTCCAGCCTGACACTCCTGTCAGGCTGGAAAGCCTGACCTACGGAGTTTCGGCGGCTGCCGCTTGGCGATAGGCGTCGTACCGTTTATGATTTCGATCCAGGGCAAAGGGGGCTGCTCCGGGCACGCACACGGAATCCCAACCAGGCCAATCGGGCGCGCCGCACCAACATTGCGGCCCGCGCCGGGTTACACTGGGAAGCGGATTCATCCCGTCAGGCGTGGCGTGCCGTCCGTGGGCTGCGTTAGGGGGATCGATCGATGACCACGATGGGCAAGATTCTCGTCTTCATCAATTTGCTGTTCGCCGTCCTGGTGATGTCGCTCATCACCGTAGTCTTCGTCACCAAGACGAACTGGGCGACGGGCCACGCCTTTGAAGTCGCGGAAAAGAAAAAGGCCCAGGCCAATTACCAGAACGAAGTCACTCGGCGCGCCGAACTGGAGAAGGAAAAGAACCTGCTGCTGGCGCAGGCCGACGGCAGCATCGCCGATCTCAAGGCGAAGCTGGAGTTGAGCGACAAGGTCAAGGTGGACGCCGAGGCCAAGCTGCTCGAAGCCAACAAGCGCGTGGACGATGCGGACGCCCGCGTGAAGCAACTCACTGCCGCCAACGAAGGCATGAAGGTCGAGATCAAGAGCCTGGACGAGCGCCTGGGCGAATCCCAGCAGTTGATCCTCAAGCTCGGCCTGGACAACAAGAAGTACAAGGCCGAGGCCATCAAGGCCACCACCGACCTCCAGAGCGCCCTGGACCGCAACGACCAGCTGGTGCAAAAGCTGGTCGAGTCCGACAAGAAAATTTCCTTCCTGGAAGGCGACGCGGCGGCCAAGGCCGGCCAGCGCGACATCAAGAACCCGCCGCCGGACGACATCCGCGGCCGGGTGATGGTGACGGACGAGGCCAGCGGCTACGTCACGATCAACCTCGGCAGCGACAACGGCGTCAGCAAGGGCAACACCCTGGAAGTCTACCGCCTGAAGCCCCGCCCGCAGTACATCGGCACCCTGCGCGTCTACGACGTGCGGCCGAACGAGGCCGTCGGCAAGCTGATGGGCACCGGCCCGCGCGGCAAGATCCTGAAGGACGATGAGGTCGCCAGCCGTATCCTGGGTCAATAAAGCCGCTCGCGCCGTTCGCGGCTTAGCGAATAAAGGAGACCAGAAATGGCAGCCAACCGCGCTCCTGGCCGTTACGACACCGAGCCGCCGAAGCCGCGCAACGACGCTTATACCGGCCTGCTGTCGATTTCGTTCTTCGCCATGCTGATCGCCTGCATCCTGCTGCTGATCGACTGGTTCAGCTTTCCGCAGCAGAAGCCGGCCCGCGTGGCGCTGCCCGCCGTCAAGGCGGTCAACGTGCCCAAGGGCGGCGAGCCGGTCGTCAAGGACGAGCCCAAGAAGGACGAGCCCAAGAAGGACGACAAGAAGGAAGAGATGAAGAAGGAAGAGATGAAGAAGGACGATGCCAAGAAGGAAGAGATGAAGAAGGAGTAGCCTGCCCGGCTGCATCCCTTGGACCGATTCGACACGGCCCGCCGGAAGCCTGGACTTCCGGCGGGCCGTATGCGTTTTCCTGACGGTCTGCTAGAATCGAACAGGGTCGCAGAAGTCCGCGTCGCAGAGGTCCGCACAGCGGACCCTACAAAATTCGTAGGGTCCGCTGTGCGGACCATGCCGCAGTGAGCGAAAGGAACCCGGCCAATGCCCGCGCGCGTGGTGCTGGCGATGAGCGGCGGCGTCGATAGCTCGGTGGCGGCGTACCTGCTGAAAGAGCAGGGCTACGACGTCATCGGCCTGTTCATGCGCACCGGCGCCCACGGCCACGACGACGCCCGGACTCCCGAACGCAAGCGGGGCTGCTGTAGCGCCCTCGATGCCGGCGACGCCCGCCGGGTCGCGGATCGTCTCGACATGCCGTTTTACGCCCTCGATTTCGAGCAGGATTTCGAGCGCATCATCGACTACTTCGCGGACGAATACCTGGCCGGGCGGACGCCGAATCCCTGCGTGGTCTGCAACAACTGGCTGAAGTTCGGCAAGCTCTGGTCCTACGGCAAGCAACTCGAAGCCGACTTCGTCGCCACCGGGCATTACGCCCGCATGACCAAGGGCGACGGCCCCCCGGAGCTGCACCGCGCCGTCGATCCGGACAAGGACCAGTCGTATGTGCTGGGCGGCATCCAGCGCGATGTCCTGCCGCACCTGCTGTTCCCCATCGGCGGCTATCGCAAGGACGAGGTACGAAGCATCGCCCGCAAGCTGGGGCTGTCCGTGGCCGACAAGCCGGACAGCGTCGAGATTTGCTTCGTGCCTGACGGCGATCATGGCGCGCTGATTCGCCACCGGCGGCCGGGCTTGCAGACGGCCGGCAAGTTCGTCGATACGGCCGGCGAGTTTCTCGCGGAGCATCCCGGCATTGAGAACTTTACCATCGGCCAGCGCAAGGGCCTGGGCTACGCCGGCGGTTCGCGCCGTTACGTGCTCAAGATCGTTTCGGATGATAACACCGTGGTGCTGGGCGACCGCGAGGAGTTGCTGACGCGCATGCTGACAGCCTCGCGCGTGAACTGGTTGTCCGAAGTTCCATCCGAACCGCTGCGCTGCGAGGCGAAGATTCGCTATCGCCATACGCCCGCGCCGGCGCTGGTGACGGCGCTGCCCGACGGCGGCGCGCAGGTGGAGTTCGACGAACCGCAGAGCGCGGTGACGCCCGGTCAGGCCGTCGTGTTTTACGACGGTTCGCGCGTGCTCGGCGGCGGCTGGATCGAGGAAGGAAAGTAGCCCGCCGTATATTACATTCTCACCCAACCGCTGCCCTCGTGGCCGAAGGAGAAGACGGCGGGGTGCAGTACCTCGGCCAGGATTTCGAGCGATTCGACGAGACGCGGACCGGGGCGGTTGAAATACTGGTTGCCATCGGTCAGATAGACTTTTCCTTCACGCACCGCCCGCAGGTTCGGCCATTCCGGTTTTCGTTCGAGCGCGTGCAGCTCTTCCCGTGCCTTGGGAATGTCCCAGCCGCAGGGCAGCACGCAGATCACTTCGGGGTCGGCCCGCACAAACTCTTCCCAGGCCAGTTTCGGCGAATGCTGGCCCGCTTCGCCGAAGAGCAGTCGGCCGCCCGCTTGCTCGACCAGTTCCGGCATCCAGTTGCCCGCCGACATCAGCGGTTCGATCCATTCGATGCAGGCCACCGTCGGCCGATGCGCTTGCTGTCGTGCCATCGCGGCGATGGCTGTCATCCGTGCTTGCAAGCGTGCGACCAGCGATTCGCCGCGTTCGACGACCTGCAACGCGGCGGCGACCCGGCGGATGTCGGCCCAGATGTCGTCGAGTGCGTTCGGCGATAGCGAGACGATCGTCGGCCGCGCGTCGAGCCAGGCGCAGACTGCTTGCTCGACGTCCTTCTGGCTGACGGCGCAAACCTCGCACTGGGTCTGCGTGACGATGACGTCCGGCCGCAGGTCGCGCAACTTCTCGGCATCCACCCGATAGACCGACAGCGCTTCCTGCAAGACGCCGCGCACCCGCTGGTCGATTTCCAGGCTGCTGCCGTGAATGTCGAACTTCGGTTCGGTGCAATACGGTAGATGCTTCACCGAGGGTGGGTAGTCGCATTCGTGCGAGCGGCCGACCAGCTGGTCTTCGAGGCCGAGCGCGCAGACGATCTCGGTGGAGCTGGCGATCAGGGAGACGATGCGGGTCATACGTGCTAAACCGTAAACGGTCTTTAGACGAGGCCCCAGCGGCGGCGCAGCACCCATTCGAGGCTCAGCACCGCCACGAAGAGCAGGAAATAGACGACCAGGAAGCCCGACAGCCGGTTGCTCCGCCAGTCGGGATAGAGTTCGACCTTCTGGCCGCGCTGCGGCAGCGGCTGGTTGCGCAGGTCCGCCAGGAAGGCCGGCAAATCTTCCGCGCGCAGCGCCTTGCCGCCGCCGGCATTGGCCAGCCGGGCGAGAAACTCGTGATCGGCCGCTTGCCGGGCCAGTTCCGCCGTGTCCTGGTAGACCAGGAAGCGCGACGTGGCCTCGCCGCTGATGTCCTGGCCATCGGCGTCCTTGCCGCGCGCGCGGACCACGATGCGGTACTCGCCGGCCAGTTCGGTGCGCGTGAACACGCCGCGCTGGCCGGCTGCTTCGCGGTTGGTGGTCAGCGCGTGTTCGGCCTGGTTCGGGCCGATCACCCGCACGTTGAACTCCGCGTCGTGCAGGTCCAGACCGCTCTTGCCGCGCAGGCCGACGGTGAAGCCGAGCTTATCGCCGGCCGGAATGCGGCGGGCGTCGGGCTTGATCCAGACGTTGCCGGTGGCTTCTTCCTGCTTCGCCAGCCAGAGGGCGACCTGTTTCCAGAACTGGCCGTGCATGGCCACACCGTCGCGCGACTTGGGCAGCCCCAGCTTGGTCCAGAGCCAGGATTCATCGCTCGCGAACGCCAGCACCCGGCCGTTGCCCACTTCCTGGCTGACCAGCAGCGGCGCGCCGGTCAGGGCGTCGTTGGCCCGCGCCAGCACGATGGCTTGCAGCTTGGGGCGGCCCATGCGGGTGTAGCCAGTGAAGCGCGGCAAGTCCTCGCGCTCCCAGAGTGCTTGATTCTTCTTCGGGTCGGCGGCCAGGCGCATCACGAACTGGTCGAGGCCCTGGCGCGTGGGCAGCATCCGCACCAGGGTTTCGGCCTGGTCGCTTTCGCTCAGGTCCACGGGCAGGATGTCGGCCAGCGGTTTGCCAAAAGTCTTCCAGTCGCCGTTGCCGAAGGTGTCGCGCCCGCCGAGCATCATCAGGCCGGTGCCGTGGTTGACGACTTGATCGCGGATGCGCGCCAGCACCGCTGGATCGCCGCCCGACAGCCGGCGGGCGCTGATGTCGCCCAGGATGATGACATCGTAGTGTTGCTTGTCGAAGCGGAACACCGCCGCCTCGGTCGGCGACAGCGGATCGTCGCTGAGCCGGACCAGCTGGTCCAGGCGAATGCGCGGATCGGTCAGCGCCCGGCGAATGAAGGTCGGCTCCCAGGCGCGGAGCTTGCCTTCCACGTACAACACGCTCAGCCCTTCCTTGGCCACGGTGACGTAGGTACTGATCTCGTTGTTGCCCTGGACAACCTCGCCCAGCTGCGGCTCGACCTTGACGGTGACTTTCATTTCGCCGGGCTTGTCCGGCGCGTTGACCGACAATTTGACCTCGTTGCCCGTGGGCCGGGTCAACCGTTCCTCGACCAGCGCTTCCTTGACTTCCTTGTCGTCGATGAAGAGCCGCACGGGCACGAGGGCGTTCTCGTAGCCGGGCGCGTCGATGACCACGGCGACCGTCAGCTTGTTCTTGACCGGCACCGGCGAGGGCGTCGGCGTGATGCTGACGAGGTTGATGTCCTGCTGTTTGGACGACGTGGTCGTCTGGCCCAGCGAGAAGGACTGCACCGGGCAGGAGCGCCGCCGCCAGCGTTCGGCCTCGGCGGTGGCCAGGAAACGCGCGCCGTTGTCGGCCCCGTCGCTCAGGAGCAGCAGGCCGCGCAGGTAGCGTTCCTGGCCGTGCTCCTGGAACAGCTGGTGCAGCGCGCCGCCGATATCCGTGCGCTTGCCGTCCGGTACGCGATTCTGGTCGTAGTCGCGCACATCCTCGGCGAACATCTTGAGGTAGACCGTGACGTTCTGCTCGTCGCGCAGTTGCTGCAACGCCGGCTGACACTTTTCGAGAATGAGCTTCTGCGCGTTCCAGCGCGACAGGTTGCTGTACTCATCGGTGATGCTCATGCTCTCGGAGGCATCGACCAGGAGGATGAGGACCGAGGGCGTTTTCAGGTCATCGCGCGCGGCGAACGAGGGCCGCAGCACGGCGAGGATGGCCAGCAACAGCGCCAGAAAACGCAGGCAGAGCACGATGAACGTGCGCCGCGCGCTGGCCAGCGAAGCGCCCAGGTAGGTCCAGAGCGTCAGCCCGCCGAGGACCAGCGCGACCAGCACCAACCCCGCGCCGCCGTAGGACAGCGACCAGGGAAAGGCCGGATCGGTCGTCAGGGTCAGGCTGTCGTTGAACATGGGTGTCGCGTGCTCATGTCAATGCAACGGAGCGATTGCCTGAGCGAACCTCGTAGGTCAGGCTTTCTAGCCTGACCGCAGCGCCGGCGGCTGGCGGCACATCGGCTGGCGCTTCAGTCAGGCTGGAAAGCCTGACCTACGGAGCCGCCGTCGTGCAAGGACTCTCTGGATGCCGCACTAAGCCGCAAGCGGTGGTTCTCCGGAAGCGGTCTGCGGTTGCCGATAGAACTTGTTCGCCAGCAGGTTCTCGACCGCGAGGAACAGCAGCAGGCCGATCATCAGCCAGGGGAACAACTCCACGGGTTGGGTCCAGCGGCCTTCCAGGGCGCTGCGGACATCGAGGTTGTGCCCGAGCGGCAGCACGGAGCCAGGACCGAAGAGCGCTTCGATTTGCTCGACCGGCACACGGGTCAGATCGCTTTCGGCGGGCGGCACGTTCAGGCTGAAGCCGGTGGTCCACTGGTTGTCGCCGCCGATCAGCAGATAGTTGCCGGCCTGCGTCGCCTGATGCAGCGTCAAATCGTTCTGGCCGTCCTTGCGGGCGATCAGGCCCGCTTGCCCGGCCAAGCCCGGCCCTTGCAGGACGTAGCGCGGAAAGCGGCCGGCGGGCGGCAACGGCAGCCGCAGCGGCGGGCCGCACAGGTGATTCAGGTTGGCGTCCTCCAGGTCGCCGGTCAGGTAGCCGACCACTTTCTTGGCCAGCGAGACGTAGAACGCGCTGGACAGATAATCGTTCCACTGAAACTCGCTCTTCGCGTCGAGCCGCCGGCCGTCGAAGGTCGTGGTCAATAGCAGCACTTTACCACGCACCTGCTGGCGGTCGAACTTGCGTTCGAGCACTGCCGGCCGCTTCTTCTCATCGTCGTAGACGGCGAGCGTCAGTGCCTCGCCGGGTTGCACGTCCCAGTAGCGGACGGTCAACGGCGGCACGCGCACGAAGTCCACCGGCGGATCGGATTGCTTCCTCCAGTCGGCGAACCAGCCGCGCAACGGATGCTGGAAGCTCGGCTCGTACCAGGCAACCGCTTCCTTCAGCGGCCGGCGCACCACGGTTCGCAGTTCGCCGGGCAGCAGTTGTTTCGCCTCAGCACTCTGATAGCTGGCGAGGTCCAGTTCATCGCCGCCGGGCAGCACGGCCAGGCCGCCGCCCTCGGCGACGTATTCGCGCAGCGCTTGCCACAGCGCGGGCTCCGGAGAGGCCACGTTCAGCAGGCAAACCGCCTGATAGCGGGCCAGGTCGCCGGCCTTGAGCTTGGCTGCTTGCCGGGTGGACTGCACCTCGCCGTCGAACCAGGGATCGCCTTTCTGCTCGCCGGCACGCAGGGCGAGTTTCCAGATGGCGGCATCGTCCGGGTCGTCGCTGACGATCAGCACGCGCCGCGCCGGGGCTACCTCGAAGGTAGCGAAGCGGGCATTGTTCCAGGGCATGTTATCGCCGCTGGCCAGCGAGATTTCCGCCTGGTGCAGGCCCAGCGGCAGGTTGCGGCGCTCGAAGGTGATGCTGTCGTTCTGTCCGGCTTTCAGTTTGAACGCCTTGCGTTCCGCGTGCTTCTCGCCATCGATCCGACACAGCAGCTCCGTGTCTACATCCTTGCCGACGGCTTGCACCCGAGCACGCAGGATGATGCGGCCGTTGGCGGGGACCGTCTGCCAGGGCAGTTCCAGGTCGGCGACGGCCAGGTCCACCGGCTGCTCGACGCCAACGTCCACGAAGGCGGCCAGCGGCTTCGACACACTGCGGTCGCGCAGCTCCAGCAGCGAGGCGGTACGGTTGCCGTCCCAGCATTCGCGGGTACGGTCCGAGAAAACGTAGAGGAAGCGCGGCATCGGTTCCTGGCGCTGCTCGGGGTCGTCGTCGAGCGCGTGGAGCAGGCGGTACGCCTGGCCGATGGCCTCGGCCAGCGGGCCGTTGGCGGCGCGCAGTTGCAGACCGGTCAGGCGCTCGCGGGCCAGGGTCGCGGTTGCCAGCCATTCGCCGCCGCCGACCTCAGCGCTATCGAAGACGGCCAGCTTGCTGCCTTCGGGTAATTCGTCGAGCAGTTCGAGCGCGCGGCGCTTGGCGTCGTCGAGCCGGGTCTTGCCGCCGACTGCGTATTCCATGCTCATGCTCGTATCGAGCACCAGGGCCACGGCGACCGGCTGCCGGGCCGACAGGTCCACGACCCCGCTGCTGACGCGCGGCCGGGCCAGCGCCAGGCAGACCAGCGCGATCAGCAGCATGCGCAGGGTCAGCAGCAAGAGGTGCCGGAGTTTCAATTGCCGCTGGTTGGTGCGCGCTTTCTGCATCAGGAAGCGAAACGCCGCGAAGGGCAGGCGCTTCGGCTTTTGCTGCATGATGAGATGGATCAGCACCGGGATGCCGACCAGCAGCAGACCGCCCAGCAGTAGAGGGTGGATGAAGGTCATGGCTTTGAGCGCTCGCCTTTCGGCGCGCGGCTAAACGCTCCGATCAAAAACGCTTCTGACGTTGCACGAGGTACTGCATCAGGGCCTTGTCGAAGCTGACGCTGGTATCCATCGGCACGTAGTCGATGTTCGCCTTGTGGCATTCGGTCTGGTAGTAAGCCTGGAAATCGCGCAGCGCGTTCAGGTAGTCGCCGCGCATGCCCTTGGCGTCGAGCGTCAAACGGCGCGTTTCTTCCACGTCCTCGAACTCGACGATGCCCTCGAACGGAAAATGCACCTCGGCTTCGTCGAGCACATGAAACAGAATGATTTCGTTGCCCCGGTGGCGCAGGTGGTGGAGGCTCTTCAGCACCGGTTCCGGATCGGTCAGCAGGTCGCTGAAGATCATGATGAGGCTTTTGTGCCGGATCATCGACGCCAGCTGATGCACGCAGTAGGCGACATCCGTCTGGCCGGCCGGCTTCAGGTTGGCCAGCAGCGCGAGGATGGTGCCGAGTTGCGTCCGCTTGCTGCGCGGGGGCAGGCTGGTCTGGATGCGCGTGTCGAACGTCACCAGGCCGACCGGGTCTTGCTGGTGGATCATCAGGTAGCCGAGCGCCGCGGCCAGGCAGATCGAATAGTCGAACTTGGTCAATTCCTGGCGGAAGGTGTAGCCCATCGATTGCGACAGGTCCATCACCAGGTAGCCGGTGAGGTTGGTCTCGGCCTCGAATTTCTTGATGTAATACTTGTCGGTCTTGGCAAAGACGTTCCAGTCGAGGTCTTTGAGGTCGTCGCCGGGCGTGTACTTGCGGTGTTCGCTGAACTCGACGGAGAAGCCCTGAAACGGGCTGGCATGCAGGCCGGTGAGAAACCCCTCGACGATGAACTTGGCGCGCAGGTCGAGCCGGGCCACCTGGTTGATAACTTCCGGACGCAGGTATTTTTCCGCGTTGGCCATCACTCGTTCACCAGCAACCGGCCGTCCGGGTCGAAGAAGCCGCGCGTATCCACCTGATAGACGCCCGCGGTCGTCTTCGCCAGGTAACGGCAGAGCAGTTCCAGGAACTCGCGGACGGCATGCTCCTCGAAGCGGTCGCGGGCGCAGGGCACGGTGAACACCTGATTGGCGCCGATCATGAGCTGCATCAGGCGGCCGGACAGCACCGGGTCGTCGATGGTTTCGAGCCAGGCGGCCCAGGAGTTCAGATCGTCGCGCACGTCGTCGGCCTCGGCGAGATAGCGATTCAGGCACAAGGGCTGCGGATCGGCGCTGAGCACGAAGTCCGCCTGGAACCAGCCGAAATCGTCCTTCTTGAAATGCCCCTCGACGGTGACGCCCTCGGCGTGCAGGTGCTCCAGCAGCGCCGCCGGTTCGGGGGCGGTTTCGCTGGCGCCAAAGACGCGGAACCAGATGGACATCAATAACTCCGTCGGATCACCTTCGTTTAGCCGCGAGCCGGTAGGCGAGCGTTTGAACCGTCCGAGCGCTCGCCTACCGGCTCGCGGCTAAACGTATTGTGCGCGCGGCTAAACGACTTTACCGAGCCCCTCGAACGGTACGACAAATGGCCAGCGCTGCAACGGCTTGTTCTCCTTCAGCGGATTCCGCTCCACATACCGGATCGCCGCCCACAGCTGCGGCTCGTTGTCGATGAAGACCTTCCATTCACCCCGACCCCAGCACTTCGGCAACTTGCCATTGGCGGCCTGGTAGTTCGCGAACGGATGCAGTCCTTCCTCCTTGAGTCGTCGGGTCGCATCGCCCTTCAGTAGATTGACAATCTGCTCGACCTTGTAGTGATGCCGGGCGATGATCATGTGAACGTGTTCGGGCAGGATGGCACAGGCCCAGATCGTCAGGCCGTTCGTCTTGACGAACTGGCCGAAGCCGCGGCCGACCGCGCGGGCCTGGATGCCGGTGAACTGTACTGCCGGATACTTCAGGACCTGCTTCGCGGCCAGCCGGCGCGCCACGTCGTGCGGGTCCCAGGCCAGCGAACGGCGTTCGGTGGTCTTGGTGGCATTGCCGAAGCGCAGCAACTCCCACGCGCCGACGAAATCCGACCAGGAGCCGCGCGGATCGTTGGGGAGCCAGAACCCGTAGGCGCTGAAGATCACATGGTAGGCGTGGACCATAGTGGGGCTCCTGATTAGAGATCGTTTAGCCGCGAGCCGGTAGGCGAGCGTTTGAACCGTCCGAGCGCTCGCCAATCTTGAGATCGTTTAGCCGCGAGCCGGTAGGCGAGCGTTTGAACCGTCCGAGCGCTCGCCTTTCGGCTCGCGGCTAAACGACTTGTCTTGAGGTCATTTGCGCGCCCGCTGGTACTTCGACACTTCCGGCTCGCCGGTGGCGCGGAGCAACTCCGCGATGATGTCCTCGCTGGTCTTGCCCTCCGCCTGAGCCTGGAAGTTGGCGCTGATGCGATGGCGCAGCACCGGGATCGCCGCCTTCTTGATGTCGTCGATCGCCACGCTGAACCGGCCGTCCATCGCGGCGAACGCCTTGCCCGCCCAGATCAGGTATTGCCCAGCGCGCGGCCCCGCGCCCCAATCCACCATCTTGCGGACGAACTCCGGCGCGCTGTCGCCTCGGGGCCGCGTGGACCGCACCAGGCGCGTCACGTAGTCGATCACGTACTCACCCACCGGCACGCTGCGGACGAGTCTTTGCAAGTTCAGGATCGCCTTGCCCGACAGCACTTTCGTCAGCTCCGCCGGTTCGTCCTTGGTGGTTTGCAACAGGATGCGCTTCTCCTCGTCGGCGGTCGGGTAATCCA
Source organism: Planctomycetia bacterium (assembly GCA_016795185.1). Taxonomy (GTDB): domain Bacteria; phylum Planctomycetota; class Planctomycetia; order Gemmatales; family Gemmataceae; genus JAGVLI01. Next base: position 11,338 of record JAEUIF010000341.1, read on the forward strand.
CCTTGACGTTGAACATGAAGCGGTCGAGCTGCGCTTCCGGCAGCGGGTACGTGCCTTCCTGCTCGATCGGGTTCTGCGTGGCGATGACGAAGAACGGGTCCGGCAAATGGTAGGTTTCCTGGCCGGCGGACACCTGCCGTTCCTGCATGGCTTCCAGCAGGGCGGCCTGCGTCTTCGGCGGCGTGCGGTTGATTTCGTCTGCTAACAAGATGTTCGCGAAGATCGGCCCCTTGACGAAGCGAAACTCGCGCCGGCCCGCCGACTCGTCCAGCACGGTCGTGCCCGTGATGTCCGAGGGCATCAGGTCGGGCGTGAACTGGATGCGCTTGAAGCTGATGTCGAGAATCTGGCTGATCGACCGGACCATGAGGGTCTTGGCCAGGCCGGGCACACCGACGAGCAGGCAATGGCCGCGCGTGAAGATGGCGGCCAGGATCTGCTCGACCACGTCCGACTGGCCGATAATCACGCGGTTGAGCTGGGAAAGCATCTGGCTGCGAATCTGGCTGAACTGCGCCAGATATTGACTGATCTGATCGGAGGGTGTCACCGTGGCTTTTCCTTGGTCGTGGACCTGGGTGGCTGCACCGCCGCGTGCTGCTCATTGTAAGAGCGCGGGAAACAACACACAACGGGGCCAGGGCGCAGCACAACGCCTGCCGCGCGCCTGCCAGGCTACTTCCCGCTTCGACGGTGGCACGAATCTCGACCCGAAGAAGGACAAGCACATGCACGCGGCGACGCTCACCTTCGCGAGCGACAACCACCTCAAACTTCAGGGCGAAGGCTGGGAGAACGGCGCGCCGCTGAAGGAGATGTGCTGCGGGCTGAAGCTGGTGCGCGAGAAGTAGTGCTTCCTGGCGGCCTGTAGGCGTAAGAAAAGAACCCGACCAGCACCGCTGGCGCTCAGTTCACCAGTTGTGTAGGGTCCGCTGTGCGGACCATGCCCCCGGAGTGGTAACGACCAACAGTCCGCACAGCGGACCCTACCAGATCAGCGAGCGTATTGAAAAGAAACCCGACCAGCACCGCTGGCGCTCAGTTCACCAGGGAATTCACAGCGGTGTGGTCGGGGGTTTCCGTGGCGGCCCTTCAAACTTCTCCCCTCGCCCCTGGTGGGAGAGGGGTTGGGGGTGAGGGGTGCCATTGCCGGCCAGCTAGACTGCGCCCCTCACCCCAACCCCTCTCCCGCCAGGGGCGAGGGGATTTTGGGTTAGCGCTTGCCGGCTGCCGAGGGCACAAACTGGAAGATGCTCTGGCCCGAATTCGTCTGGGTCAGGAAGTAGACTTCACCGTTCTCATCCTCGCCAAACGAGTAGATCGGCAGCGTGCGGTCCTTGATCGGCCGATTGGCGACGACGCGCTGTTTGGCATCGTCGTACCACAAGGCCCAGATGCGGCCGGAGACGTAGTCGCCGTAGAGATACGCCCCGTCCAGTTCGGGCAGTTTCTTGCCGCGATAGACCTGGCCGCCGGTGATCGACTTGCCGATGTCGTGATGGTATTCCCAGATCGGCTCGAGGTAATCCTTCGTGGGGCCGACGCCGCGCGCGCCGAAGGGATGCAACCCTTCGCGGCGGTTCCAGCCATAGTTGCCGCCCTTCTCGATCAGGTTGATTTCCTCGTACAGGTTCTGGCCGACCTCGCCGGCCCAGAGGCGGCCGGTCTTGCGGTCGAAGGCCATCCGCCAGACGTTGCGCAGGCCAGTTGCGTAAATTTCCGGCGCGACGTCCTTCTTGCCGACGAACGGGTTGTCCTTCGGAATCGCATACGGCTTGCCGTCGCCCTTGCCGTTCACGTCGATGCGCAGCACCTTGCCGAGCAGGCTGCGCGGGTCCTGGCCGTTGTCGTAACGGTCGTTCGACGAACCGCCGTCGCCGTGGTGGATGTAGAGGTAGCCGTCCGGCCCGAAGGCGATGGTGCCGCCGTCGTGGTTCCAGAACGGCTTCTCGAACTTTAGCAGCACTTCCTCGGACGCCGGATCGCCCTTGGTCGGATCATCCTTGCGGGTGCGGAAGCGCGACACCACGTTGGTCAGCTTGGCCTTGTTGGTGGTGTAGAAGACGAAGAACTCCCCGTTCTTCTTGAAGTTCGGATGGAACGCCAGGCCGAGAAAGCCTTCCTCGTTGGTCTTGTCGTCGTAGGCCACGCGGTCCTGAAGATCCAGGAAGACCTGCGACTTGGCCGCCTTGGGATCGTTGGGCAGGACATGCAGCACGCCATGCTGCGTGCCGACGAACAGGCGGTTGCTGCCGTCGCCCGCGTGAGTCAGGATCACCGGGCGGAACTGGACCACCGCGCCCTTGTCGTTGAAGCCGGTAAAGCCGTCCCACTTTACATCGGGAAACGCCACGGCGGTTTCGAGGGGCAGCGGCGTATCGTTGACTTCATGGCCCGGAATCTTCAACGGCAGGGCGAACAGCGTGCCGGCCTTCATGTCGGGCACCAGCAGGAGCTTGCCGGTCGGGTCGAGGCATGAATCCGCCGCCGACTGAAAGCCCTCGGCCACCAGCACCGGCTTGTCGCCCGGGCGGTGGATGCCGAAGACCTTGCCGGTCTTCCAGCTGGTGATGAACAGCTGGCCGTGGTGGTCCCAGGCCAGACCGTCGCCGCCGTCGAAACCGTCCGCGAGCTTCTCGTGGCTGCCGTCGGCGAGCTTGATGCGATGCAGTTCACCGCTGCCGAAATCGAGCAGCAGCAGATGGGCCGCGCCTTCCAGCGCCAGTCCATTCGGCGTATGCAGCCCCGGCCAGCGCGTGGCATCCGTCACGATCTCGACCAGGCCCCGCGGCGTGATGCGGTAGACCGCGCCGCCCTTGCCCTTGAGGTCGCCGGAATCCGTGACGTAGACGATGCCGCTCTCTTGATCCACGGCCACATCGTTCAGGAACTGGGGCGTCGTCGGAAACGCATTGGCGGGCGCGAACAGGTCCTTGTTGCCGTTCTTGTCCACGCGCCAGACCTTGTTCTTGTCGGCGACGAACAGCCATTCCTGAAAGACAGCCAGGCCCTTGGGATCGTCCATGCCGGTGGCGAAGGGCACCGCCTTGCCGTCCTTGACGACCGACACCTGGCCGTCGCCGTCCTTGCCGAACTCCCCGATCTCGGTGAGGTAGACCTTGCCGTCCGCGGCGACGGCGACGGATTCCGGGTTCTTCAGACCCGTCAGGATAGGCTTGCGCTCCGGAGCGGGCGTTTTCGCCTGGTCGGCCGCCTTCACGCAGAACCACGCCAGCGGCACGGCACACGAGCACAACAGCAGCAATCGCATTGGCAGAACCTTGGAAAGAGTTTTCGGCCAGCGCCCAGCACGGTCGCCGCGGCGCCAGAGTTCCGAGTATACCAGGCCGCAGCGCCGCGTCTCGCGAAACCGTCGCGGGAGTGCCTCGCCAGGATGAATCGTCTGCGTTATATTGATACGGATATAACGAGGGTTGGCCAGTTTGCGGACGGATGTAGCACCGGGCGCTGTGGTCCGCTGTGTGGACCGCTACCGTCGGTTGCGAAAGGCTCCAGTGCAGCGTCCAGGGAGTGGCTGCCTGAAGTACGTCGGGCTTTCCAGCCCGACACGGCGCGCCCGAGGCTGGCCGCGCCCGCGCGACGACACCGCGGAACACCGGCGCTGCG